>CALMBI010000001.1 GCA_937860115.1 uncultured Arcobacter sp.
CTCAGAAATTACACCAACAGAAAACGCTTTCGCAACAGTAGTAGGCGTAACACCTTCTTCAGTTTCTTTAAATACTAAAACTTGATTACTTTTATAACCTGATTTAGCTTTTTCAGTACCATTCATAGCACTATATAGTTTATTTGCCATGTTTTAACATCCTTTATTTATATCATCTAAATAGCCAAAAGTAAGTGTTAGAATGTAATTCATATCACTTGCTTCACCAGTTGGAGTTTTAACTCCGTTCGCACTTATCAACATTATATCATAATCCCCGTTAATACCGCTCAACGACATTTTACCTTTGATTGACTTTAAAGCTTCTTTTGCAAGTTGCTCAATCAATCTCGATGAAGTGTATTTAACAATACCATCAACAGTTGATGACGGAGGTGTTTGATTTTTTGAAGATGTTGTATCCTCTATACCGAATACTAAGACGATCTCGTAAGTATGACCCCACGCATCTATTCTTAAATCTTGATTCTCGTCACCACCATGCAATGAGCAATAAGGTAACTCAGGTAATAAATCAATGTCATTAAAAGGTGCATCAGTTACATAGTTAAGTTGTTTACCTAATAATGTATTACACGCTGTTATAAAATCAGTATCGTTTTTTAAAGATGTTGCTAAATAATCTTGTATAACATAAACATCTAAATCGTTGTCAAATAGCATTTTTCATTCTCCCTTGTGATAAATCAGTAGTGTTTGCAACTTTACCTATTAATCTTTGGAGATCATTAGTCATATTTTGCATTACAGCACCTCTAGCTCTTGAAAAACCTTGTTCAAAGAAGTGTCTAGCTTTCCATTTATCTTTGAATTGCGATATACTTTCTTTACTACCTTGTTTACCAGATTTACCTTCTCTACCCCATCTAATATGTTCAGCAAGTTTACCATTAGTGTTACCGTAGTTAAGTTTCTCTAAAATAGCAATAGTATATTTACTAATACCTTTTTGATATTTCTTACCTACTATTTTACCATCTCTACGCAAGATAACATTACCTTTAGAAAACTGACCACCAACAGTTGTTGTACCTGTTGTTTCAGATGTGTGTGATTGGATGAAATTTACCATTGAAGCAGGTCCAGTTGTATTTTGCTTTTTCATGTGAGATATTCTATGACCAAGACCGTACGAACCACCTTTAGTAATCCTTCTTACAGTATCACCTTTTTTGTTCTCAATGTATCGTTGTTTCCACTCTGTTGATTCATTTTCAAATGCAGACCTAACAGCTACTCTAACCGTATTACCTGCTTTTGAAGATTGCTCAACTACAGCATCTTTTGATATAGCGTAAAAGTTACCTAGAATCCTATCTAACTCGTTATCTTTACCAAATTCAACATCTATCATTTAGAACCTCTGTGTCGTGAAATTTCACAATAAACAACATAAAGTTTACCCATCTTTTGAAATCGTTGTACGAAGAAAACTTCACCGTCATATTCAACAGCATCTCCAACTTTAGGTGCAAAATCTAATTTTAACCCTCCGAATGATTGCATATTACTTATGTTGTTTAACTCTTCTTCATTGAACTTACCAAGACCAACATAAGAGTTTAGAACAACATCAACATTATCAATTTTTCTAGTGTAAATAACACTTCTTGACGGTATCATATCAGCATCTGCAATTACAGACTCTCTAACCTCATCTATTAAATCTCGTATAGCCACAACTATTTACCTTTAACCTTTGCTTCTTCTTTAACTTCTTTTGCTAAACCACTACCAACCTTATCATCTTTGATAGATTCTGAAACTCGAATAACATCACCTTTTTTATAAGAAACACCATTAAGCGTATCGTTTTTTAAGAATTCAATTAACCAAAACATTACAGTTCCTCATCTTCAATTTTTGTTGATTTTGGTGGTAACTTTTTAGTGTTAGTAGGTTGTTTAACAACCTCTTTAACTTCAACAGTTGCAACAGTGTTAGCACTTGAAACTAATTCAGCACTCCCTCTAGCTACCATAGCATTAGCAAGGTCAGCATCGTACTCAACAACGTCATCAGGTTTATTAAGACCTCTAAAACATTTTAATCTAACTTTTACTTTCATTTATAACCCTTTTAATTATAGTAAAAAAGGGGCAACTAACCCCTTTTAAAGACTAATCCAGAAGAAGCTTACGCTTCAACTTTCATAGAGTAGAACGCATTTCCGTTTTTAAGAACAGGAAGTGGAGCAGTTCTAACTACGATCATGTGTTGTGGAGGATTAGCAGTGATTACTTCATCAGCATCCCACTCAGCACTCATCATTCTGATTCCATCAGCTTCAGCTACAGGAATACCACCAAAGTGCATTTCACCTTGTGCAGAACAAAGAATAATATAACCAGTTGTTAAGAACGGAGTTGCACCACCACCAATTCTACCTCTTTCAACATAAACATCAAGAACAATACCTTTTTCCATAAGCGTACCAGCTTTGTAGAAATCAGCACTTGTGTCAATCATTTCATTTACAATGAAGTTTCTTTTTGTACCAGTTGAAGAGTTATCAGCTGTTCTAACTTCACTTGAACCGTAGAACTTACCGTAATCAACATCGTTCATGATAACCATTGATGGTTTTAAAATCATTGCTGAATAAGCTGTTACAAGGTTTGTTACAGGTTTTGCACTTGCATTTGACCAGTATAATTGACCAGCAGTTGTTCCATCGAATTCAATTTTATTTGTAGAAGGTACAGCGAAAACAATATCTTCAGCACCGTTTGAACCTTGATAACCACCTGCAATTTTATGAGTTGTAAGTGCTTCATACATAAGTTTTTTCTTACCGATTAGGTGATTAAGTCTGATACCACCAACACCATTTAAAGCTGATTCAGTTACAGGATCAATTTGACCTTCACCATACTCATTTTGACCGAATTTTTCTTTATTAGCGTCAATAACACCTTTAGAAATACTGTCATTAAAGTTTACTGGGTTTAAAGTAACTCTATCTTTACCATTTTTGCTGATTACTTTAGCAGTGTTAGCAAATGAGTTATAAGATGGAGCAACACCTGTTACAGTTACCATATCATATTCAATTGTGTCACCTGTTGAATATCTAACAGCTGGGAAAACCTTAGCTTCGATACCAAGATCAACATTTACGATTGTACTAACCGCATTTACGAATTCTTTTTTGTTATTAATTAAAGCCATTTAATTACTCCTGTACTAAAATTGATGTTGAAGTTACGAACTTATCTCTGAAGTTTGCTAACGCACCTGCACCGAATGTAAGCTCTGAAGCTTTAACTGAACAGTCATAACTATATGTTAGTGCTTTTGCACTTGATGTAGCATCTACAGTTTCTAATGCAATTGCATAAGGAGTGTCTGAAGTTGCACCTAATTTTGCTAATCCTGTAGTTCCTTTTTTAAGAACTTCACCTCTAACAACACTATTACCTGACTCTAACTGTAAAGCGTTTACAGTAATAAGTGGTTTTGTTGCTGTTACTAAATTGTCTGCTGAAAATGATACTTTGCTCATCTTATAGATCCTTTATTTAAGTTTGCATAAGCCATTAAATTTGGCATTTGTTTATTGTCAGGTTCAGTATTATCTTGAATGACTGTACCACCATGAGAAGCTCTGAAATCATTGAGAAGTTTTGACGCATCTTCGTGTGAATCAGCTTTTAACATTGCAGTTAATGTTACAGCATCTACACCACATTCCATTGCTTCGTTTACTCTAGTTTCAGCATCTGCGAACTTAGCTTCTACCTCAGATAATTTAGATTCAACATCTGCAAGTTTTTCATTCATTGCTGACATTTCACCTTCTTTAGCATCCAAAGTTGAAGCGTACTCATCTAACTGCGCTTTGAAATTTTTTTCTCTAGTTTCAAGTGTGTTGATTCTTAGAGCGAAAACTTTTCCTTGCTCGTTAAGTAGATCGAAGTTTTCTTTATTGAACTCCATGTCTGCTCCTGTGTTTGAATTTTTTGCTAGTTTTACATTTTCTGAGGGCATAGCGATATGATTATCACCCATAGGACACTTACCATCACTACAAGATAGTATAGCAAGTTTTACCTTATCAAAATCAACTTTGATCTCTTTTTCTTTAGCTTCAGCACTGAATCTAGCCATAGCACTCTTAAAGTTATTCTTAGCAAGTACATCAACTTCACCTTCAGTAGCAATAAATTCATCTATGAAACCTAAATCAATCATTTGCTGTTTACCGATATACCAACTTTCATCAGACATAAGTTTAAGAATCTCATCTTTATCTTTACCCATGTGTTTTGAGTACTCATTTGCAAGTACGTTGTCAATACCGTCAAGTATTTTAGCTTCTTTTAAAAGGTCATCAGAATTACCAGCTAACCATGTCCAAGCTTTATGGATCATATATGTGGAGTTGTCGTAAGCTTTTTTCTTACAACCTGCAAGGAAGATTAATGAAGCAATGCTCATAGCTTTACCATCAATAACAGTTGTTACCTCACCTTTTTCTTTAGCATATTGTTTTAAAGCGTTGAACATTGAAACACCTTCAAACACATCACCACCAAATGATGATATAACAACTTCAACATCACCGCTTATATCAGATAGTTTACTACTAAGCCATCTTGCTGAAAAACCCCATTGTGAGATTTCACCATCTATTACAATTTTATTCATTAACTACACCTTCCGTATTGGTATCATCAATTATACCAAGTTTTTGTTTTAAATCTTGCTTATACTTCTCTAATTCTAAATCCATTCTAATTTTTAGCATTAGATTTTCATTTCTTCTCTTCAACCAATCTTGATAATCAACACCCTCTCGTCTTTCAACAATATCAGCTTCAGTATCAACACCTGTTTCAATATTAGTCTTGTTAGCTGTTGCGTTTTTGCTAGGCTCTATATCAATATGTATCTGCCTTAAATATCTAAAAGAGTTATATAAAGATGGGTTTGACCAATACTTAGTTCTTTCAATAATTTGACTTGTTTGGATACCAACTTCAATAGCTCGTCTTAAAATCTCATCAAACACTTTAGCACTTAGATTATCGAATCTAATGTCAGCACTTAATTGATCTGTTTCATTAACAAATTTAAGTGCTGAATAGTTAGCTTCATTTGTTTTAGAGTAAATAGATAGAGATGACATACCT
>CALMBI010000002.1 GCA_937860115.1 uncultured Arcobacter sp.
AGGTAGCGATAGTTATGCTTATGGACTCTCTTACCAATCACTACTTTTAAGTGAAGGGGTGAAGTTAACAATTGTACCATCAAAAGGGTCACTTGATACAATTGGTATTTTAAATCAAAATCAAGCAGATATTGGATTTGTACAAAGTGGGATACTGATAAATAAAGCAGAGTACAATTTTGAATCACTCGCAAGTGTTTATTATCAGCCTATGTGGATATTTTATAGAAATGATGGATATAACTACAATTAGCTTATAGAAGCTAGTGGAAAAAATGTTGGTGTAAGTTATATCAATGATGGAAACTATGAACTTGCAAAACAAATCTTAGATGCAAATGGGATGACACTAGATCAGACAAATTTTGTTTATATACACGATAACGAAGCAAAAGAAGCACTCAAATCAAAAAAAATAGATATCTTTATCTCTTTTGCAAGTGAAAGAAATAGTGATATTTTAACACTCTTTGATGAGCCTGATATAGAACTTTTAAGCCTTAAACGAGCAAAAGCGTATTCCCAAAGATTTAATACACTCAAAAGCCTTAGTATCTATGAGGGTGCTATTGATCTTTATAGAAATATCCCAAGTGAAAAAATAGATACTCTGAGTAGTGTTCAAAATTTGGTTGCAAGACAAGATATACCAGATGAATTGGTTCGGATATTTTTGAAAAAAGTAAAAAAATCCATAGTGGCCGAAATTTTTTTGAAGGTGGTGAAAATTTCCCAAATCTAAAATATCTTGATACAGCTATTAACTCTGAGGCTGAAGTGTATCTAACTGTTGGAGATTCTTGGTTAGAAGAGATTTTCCCTTTTTGGATCGCTACTAATCTTGATAGATTTAAACTTTTGATTATCCCTATTTTAGGGTTGCTTATACCACTTTTAAGAAGTATTATTCCACTTTATGTATTTACTATGCGATCGAAGATATTTAGATGGTATAAAAAACTTAATAGTTATGATCTTATGATTCAAAAGAGTGATGGAAGTGATTTTGAAGATATTGAAAAAAAACTGTTCGAATTGAAATCAGAATTGCAAGAGAAAACAAAAGTGCCACTCTCTTATATGGGTGAATACTATAATTTGTTATTACATATTGAGCTTTTAGAAAATAAATTAACTAAAAAAAGATCTCAAATATCACTTACAAAATAAGACTTTTTTAAAAAAGAATAATAAAAAAAATTAATTTTTAAAAAAGTTTTAGAGGCCTATAATTATAACAACTTATTATAAAGGAGTTGTTATGGGAATTTTATTTACAATCGTGCCTATAGGGATTGTTGTTACTTTGCTAATATTTTTAAGTTTTGAAAATAGGGCAATAAAAATAAAAAGAGAAAGAGTAAAAAGTGGTGCTGTGATCAGCGATGATATCTCTGATAAATTTGAGCAATATGATACGATAAATAATACTCTTTATTTTGGAATATCTGTATATCTTTTTAGTTTGATTATCGCTAGTGTTTTTTACAGTCCAGAGTATGGACTTATCCATGCACTTTTATATATCTTTATAACAACTTTTGTTGGATCGTTGATATTGTTTGGATTAAAACTCAAAAAGGATCTTTTAGTGCAAGTTTTTGCAGCATTTTTGTATGGTGTAGCTCATATATTTGCTTCTTCACTTGCGTTTCTTACACGTTATATCTTTTCATAAAACAATTGTTAAAAGCCCTAAAAATAGAGATTTTAGAGTTTTTTCTATTGAAAGTTACCTAAAAAAATCATCTTTTTGAATTAAGACACAATTTATCTTAATTAGTTAGAATTCACTCAATTCAAACGAATAATAAGATATAAAATACTTTAGAAGGAAAGAAAATGATTACAATTGAAAATATCAAAGAAAAATTATCAAATGTTTCATATCCAGGATTTACGAAATCGATCGTTGATTTTGGATTTGTCAAAGATATTGCAGTTGATGGGCAAAAAGCTATGATCTATGTAGAGATCACTTCAAGTGCAGAAGAAGTTGAAAAGGAACTTCGAGAAAATATCACAAAAGAGCTCAATATTTTAGGGATTAGTGAAGTTGATGTAACTATCAAAAAACCACAAGCTCCAAAACAAATGTCTAACTCAATGAGTGGAAACAATATGACTCCACAAGTGAAAAACTTTGTTATGGTAAGTAGTGGAAAAGGGGGAGTTGGAAAATCAACAACTTCAGTTAATCTGGCTATTGCACTTGCTATGCAAGGGAAAAAAGTGGGACTTTTAGACGCTGATATCTATGGTCCAAATATCCCTCGTATGATGGGTTTAGAGCATAATGAGCCTGAAATTGTAGGCAATAAAATAATGCCATATAAAGCGTATGGTGTTGAAGTTATGTCGATGGGAAGCTTAGTTGAAGAGGGGAAAGCTCTTGTTTGGAGAGGGGCTATGATACAAAAAGCGATCCAACAACTTTTAAGGGATATCTTATGGTCAGAACTAGATGTACTTGTGATAGATATGCCTCCAGGAACTGGTGATGCACAGCTAACTCTTGCTCAAAGTGTACCAGTTGCTGCTGGTATCAATGTAACTACACCACAACATGTAGCTTTAGATGACAGTAGAAGAAGTTTAGAGATGTTTAGTAAACTTCATATCCCAATCGCAGGTATAGTTGAAAATATGAGTGGTTTTGTATGTCCAAAATGTGGTGAAGAATCTGATATCTTTGGAAGTGGAACTTGTGATGATTTAGCCAAAGAGTACAACACAAAAGTTTTAGCAAATATCCCAATCGAGCCAAGTATCAGAGTTGGTGGAGATGATGGAAAACCTGTGGTGTACTTTTATCCAGATAGTAAAACAGGGAAAAAATATCTCCAAGCTGCACAACAACTTTGGGAAAATATTGAGCAATCTCATAGTGAAGGAAAAATTGGAAATAGTGAAATCCAACCAAATCTTCCTGCTGGTGTAAGTGCTTGTAGTGCTGAAGGGCAAGCTTATCAAAAAGAGCAAGCTGCTAAAAAAGAAGCAGAAAAATCAGGATGTTGTGGTGGAGGACACTGCAACTAAAAACCTTTGAAGTCGAATCTTTCGACTTCAATTCCAATCATCTTAATACTATATATTTATTTCGTAAGAAATTTTATTTAATCATATCTCAAAATTTAAAATAACCCTTATCTACATCTAATAGTGATAAAATATGTCATTTTGTTATCTTTTTTACTTCTCTCTAAGAAGTTGTGCTATGATACAACATTATGAAAATTACATAAGGAATTTGTATGAAAAAAATGACCCATCTCAAATCAGCTACCCTTGATAGTATTGAAGCTATTGTTGTAGATATTGAAGCAACTTTTACGACAGGAATGCCTAGTTTCTCAATCGTTGGTAGAGGTAATTTGGAGATCCAAGAATCAAAAGATCGTGTGAAGTCTTCATTACTTATGAATGAATTTAAATTTCCACCAAAAAAAATAACGATAAATCTTAGCCCAAGTGAAGTGATCAAAAAAGGAAGCCATCTTGATGCATCGATTGCTCTTTTGATAGCATTACATGATAAAAATGTCAATTTTGAAGATTTTTTTGTTTTTGGTGAGCTCGGATTAGATGGGAGTTTGAAAGACACGAGTTCGATTTTTCTTTTGATCCTCTCTTTAGCCAAACATGGGAAAATCAAAAACGTTTTGATCCCAAAAGAATCGATAGAAAAGATCTCTATGATCCCAAATATCACTATTTTTGCTGTTGAAAATTTAGCTGAAGCGATAGAATTTTTTACTACTAAAGATGAGGAGACAAAGAGTAAATATACAATAGAAAATCGATCTTATCTGTATCCATCTATTTGTATTGATGGAGTAGATTATTTTTATGATAAGCGATACAATCTTGATTTTAGAGATGTAAAAGGGCAAAAGATAGCAAAAAGAGCAGCATTAATAAGTGTGGCAGGAAATCACAATATCCTTTTTGAAGGTAGTCCAGGATGTGGAAAGTCGATGATCACAAAACGAATGCGATATACGATGCCACCAATGAGTCTAGAAGAGATTTTAGAGAAAGCTAAAACTGAAGTTCTTGGTGGAGCTGATGCAGATTTTAGACCTATTCGTACTTTTCATTCACCCCATCATACAAGTACAAAAGGCTCTATTTTGGGTGGTTCTAAGATAGGTATCATCAGCTTATCAAATAATGGAGCGATGTTTTTTGATGAGTTGCCACATTTTAGTAAAGATATTATAGAGGCTCTTAGAGAACCACTTGAAGATCATGTGATTTTGGTTTCAAGGGTCAATACAAAAGTAAAATATGATGCAAAATTTTTATTTATAGGTGCGATGAATCCGTGTCCTTGTGGAAATCTTTTATCTAAGACAAAAGAGTGTCGATGTAATGAATTAGAGATCAATCGTTATAAAAATCGGCTCTCTGATCCTTTTCTTGATCGGATCGATTTGATAGTGACTATGGGGGAAGTAAATAGCGAAGATAAGGGTGATATTGATTCAGAAACGATCCATTCTTTAGTTTTGGAAGCTTTTGTAAGACAAAAACAAAGAGGACAAAAAGAGCTCAATGGAAAACTCTCTGAACTCGATATAGAAAAATATTGTATCTTAGATGATCAATTGCAAACGATTTTGGATCGTGCAATTGCTCAATTTTCACTCTCTTTTCGTGCTATTAATAAAGTACTAAAAGTAGCAAGGACAATTGCAGATATCGAAAAAAGTGATCATATCAAAAAAGAGCATCTTTTTGAAGCACTCAGTTATCGTCGTAGATAAAAATCTTTTTTACTCTTTTGCAACAAGTTTGTGAACTATTTTTCTTACCTGTGGCACTACAACCATAATCGTTGGAAATGCTATCAAAAATGCTTTCCAATAAGCTTCAAGCCAAAACCAAACTAACCCATCAACAAACCCTAAGTTAATGAGAGTAACAACAAAACTCATAAAACCAGCCATAAAAGTTGCCATCACAAATGCAAAAACAAACATCTCATATTTTTTTGGTATCAAATTAAATTCTCCTTCAACGGTGCTACTTTAAATTGTGGAATAATAGTACATTTAATTTTAAAAGAATGAACTTATTTCCTTTTTACTAAGCAACTTCACCTTTTTCATAAAACTTTCTAATCCATCTATCAACTGGATAGATAAATTTA
>CALMBI010000003.1 GCA_937860115.1 uncultured Arcobacter sp.
CTACTTTTTGTTCTACTTTTTGTTCTACTTTTTGTTCTACTTTTGGAATGGTTTGAGAAATATGTGGTGGAGTTTGCATTGGTTTTGGTTCAATAATTTTTGGTATCTCTTTGACACTACTCTCATTTACAACCTTTTGCTCAATAATTTGTTTTTGCACAATTGGTGGTTGTATAGGAGAATTTTGTACTAAATTTTTTTCTTGTGTTTTGATATTCTCTTTTGGAATCGGTAAAGGGGTATGAGATGAGATAAGTGCAATTTTTACACTTGTCTCTTTGTCATTTTTTAGTTCATTTGGAAGTTTTTTATCGATATCAAATCCAACAATAGAACCAATAGCCACTCCATAAATAAGTGTACTCAATACAAATGCTTTGAGGTGTCTATTGTTTTTGTAATTCATTGTATCCTAAAATTTGTATCTAAGATTTAAGTATGTATATCTTCCAGCTTCATTGATAAGCATTTTAGTACTTGTTCCTGCTAAAGTTAAATCAGCATAAGTATTTGTTACTGCATAAGTTTTATCTAAAATATTATCCATCCCCACTGTTGCATCTATATTTTTTGTAAATTTATGGTTATATTTACCATTTAATATTGCCCAACCAGCAAGTGCTTGTTCACCATTATCACTATCAATATTTGTCCATGATTTTCTAGCTACCATCTCTAATGTTGCTTTATGAATATTATCATCATAGTTTAAAGCAATATTTGTTTTAAGTGGTGTAATATCTGCTAAGTCTGTATCTGTTTGACCAACTAAAGCATCTTTAGTTCCTCTTTGATAGTTAAGCCCAAAATCAAGCGAGATTGTATCAGTAAAATCCTTATAACCATTGATTTCAATTCCATAAATTTTTGCATCTGTGTTCACATATTTAGAAAGTGTTTTTCCATCACCAGTAACAGTATCTGTAAATCCATCAAATGTAGTTTGATTTACATCTTTTACATTTTGATAATAGATATAATCTTTTAAATTACTATGAAAAACTTTTGCTTTAAGACCGAAGCTTCCAGTATTATAATCAACTCCAAAGTCCATTTCTGTATTTGTAGTTTGTTCCAAGTCACCTTTAGCTGAAGCTAATCCACCTGTCATATAAAGCTCTTTTGCATCAGGCACCCTTGAAGCTTGACCAACTCCAGTAAAAAGTTTTAAACTCTCGCTTGTTTTGTAAGTAGCCAAAACATTACCGCTAAATGCATTGTAATCTTTATCTTTATCTGCTGTTGTTGTCATAGACATTGCTTTTTGGTTTGCTTTAATATTTGTTCTATCATATCTAGCTCCAACTTCAACATTTACACTTCCCAAATCAACACCCATTTTTCCAAAAAGTGCTTTATTATTTGTATCTACATCAGGGATAAAATTTGCATCAATAATTTGACCTTTTTCAAATGTTTTATTTCCATTCCAATTTCTGTCACTTGTATCGATTCCTAAATCTATTTTATGAAGACCCGCTTCAAAACTATTTTTTATTTTAATACCTGACATTTCAGTTTCTACATAAGCATCAGTATATCCTTTTGCAGCATCATAAGTATATGTAGGATTACTTACTGTGTAATTTCTGTACATCGTACTCATTAGATGTTGTACATCTGACTTATAAGTATCAATTTTAAGTTCTTTTGAGTAGTCACTTAGATTTTTAAGAGTTGCTCCAAAACTAAGAACATTTGAATCATCATAAATAGCATCCATAGTACTTGATGGATAAAGGATATCATCACTTCTATTTGCCATATATCCAAATCGAAGTTCACTATTATCCGTTGGATTTACAAATAATTTTAAAGTTCCCGTTTTTTTAGTAAAGGCATCCATATTTTTATCTTTATATGCAGCAGTTTTTGTAGCTCCAACTTTCGCATCTAATTGCTCCGCTAAAGTTTTCCCATCTCCATCTTCATACTGCTCACCGTTTTCATTTGATCCACTTACAAGAACTCTAACAGTACTATTTCCACCACTAATTGTTGCAGCTTCCTTCGTATATCCAAAGCTTCCGACATTCAGATTTACTTCACCATTTAGCCCCTCTTTTGGCTCTTTTGTTTTTACTTTTACTTTTGCGCTAAGTGCTCCAAAGCTCTCAACATCAAATGGTCCACCGATGATCTCTACATTCTCTACATTGTTCGTTACGATGTGTGAAGTTGGGGGATCCATTCTATTTGGACAAGCTCCAGCGATACAACATCCATCGATATCTACTGCGATATTATCTTTTTTTTGCCCTCTTACAATAATATCATTTGCGATTCCACTTCTTCGTATAAGTGATACACTCGCACTATTTTTAGCTAATGCTTCTGCAAGGTCTGCTGATTTAAGCTCTTCACCACTGATATTTTCTACTTTTTGAGTAACACCATTTGCTGTTACTTCTACTTTTCCAAGATCAACTTCTGCTGCTACTACAAATGATGCTGCACAAAGCGATAGTGTTACGATTCTTTTATTCATAAGTTTGTTCCTTGAGTTTTGATACGTTCTATACTTGTTAAATTTCGAACTTCAATCGTATAATAGAAGTGTTAATTGATTGTTAATTTTTACTTTTTTGCTCTAATTTTTTTTTAAAATGTCACGATTTATAATTTCAATTCCAAAAAAAATTCAAACAAAAGGAGCACAGATATGAGATTCCTACAAACAACTTTAGCGACACTTCTTTTAGGTGGATCACTCTATGCAAGTCCCCTATTTTATACATCGTTTGATGATGATTTTCATAGGATAGATCGTTATTTTGATTCTTTAATGAATAGCTATCATTCAAAATATTTTTCACCTAAAATGGAACTCTATGACAATAAAGAAAATTATGTAGTAGAGTTTGAAGTGCAAGGGATAGAAAAAAATGATCTTAAACTCACTCTTGAAGAGAACAATATCTTAAAACTCACAGGTGAGAAAAAATCTCCTAAAACAAAACCATCAGATGAGAAAAAAGAGAAAAAATACTACGGAACATTTACAAAAATGATCCAACTTCCAGATGATGCAAATGGAGAAAAAATCTCAACAGAACACAAAAATGGGATTTTAACGGTCACAATAGCTAAAAAAGAGAAAAAAGAACCACTTTCAAAAACTATCGAAATCAAATAGTTCCAATTTGATTTTTAAAACTTTAAGTCCTAACTTTTAGGACTTGATACTGTTATAAATATTTTTTCTCCATTGGTAAATAATATATAGAGTGCAAAATCTTTCTCTTTTTCTTTTTTTACAACTCTAAACTTTTCAACACCAGTATAAATCACATCAATATAACTTTTTTTAAGCACATCATAGACAGCTTCAGGATTAAAAAACTCTTTGCTCTCAATTCTAAAAAGATTCCCCTCTTTTCCTAAGAAATAAGTCACATTTGCATAAAATGAATTATGGAAAGTATTACTTGTATAGAGTCTTAAAATTGTATTGTCGTTTTTATCTTTTGTGATAACTTTTGTCTTATTTGTGTCAATCGCACTATTATTAAGTATATCTTCATAGATGATAAATTTAAGATCATCTGCATTTTGATAACTCTCAAGTTTTTGCTCATAAAAAATATTTGATTTTTCATTCATATCTAACGTTTGATACAAGAAGATTGTAATAATTGCAAATAAAGCAATACTTATCAATAATTCAATAAGTGTAAATCCTGAACGTTTCACTAATACACCAACTTAAATCTATAAAAATCTTTCTCTTTTTGATTTTCGATAGTCATTTTTGTTTTTGTGATTTGCTTTGTGATTGAAAAATTATCTGCTGGTATCGTTTCATCTTCAAGTCTTTCATTTTTGATGATCACTTTGATCTCTTTGAGCTCTCGCCTTAGATCATCATCTTTAAAGTCAACAACTTCATCCAAATAGATTTTTTGATCATTAGTTTTATTTTGATCTATCCCATAAAAAGCAAGCGATGTAAAATCATTATTTGTATTCACTGCTTTAATACGCTCTAAAAAATAAAGATTATTTTGCCCCATTTGGATAAGTGCACCTATCACAATTGTGATAAGCATAACTGCAACCAAAACTTCTATCAATGTAAAAGCTCTCGGTTTTTTTGTTTTCATCTTTTAATGTAGACCAATTCTAAGTGCTTCATCGAGTGAAGTTGATCCACTTTGTATCATCTCTTTTAATTGCTCTTTTAAAGTGATCATCCCGTGATCTAGTGCTATTTTTTCTAGTTCTGTATCATCTACATCATTTTTTAAAGCAGTCATCACATCTTTATTCATCGTGAACAATTCCGCAACTGCTTGTCTTCCACTATACCCTGTAAAATTACAATGTTTACATCCTACAGCTTTAAACACCTTTGTATCACTACTCATTTCAAATTTAGGAAGATGAATCTCTGCTATCTCATCTTCTATTTTACACTCATCGCATAGTTTTCTAACTAACCTTTGAGCCATCACTCCAAGAAGTGATGAAGAGATCAAAAATCGCTCCAATCCCATATCTACAAGTCTATTGATCGCAGAGTGTGCTCTATTTGTATGTAGAGTCGAGAGTACCAAGTGACCTGTAAGTGCGGCTTGAGTTGCGATTTGAGCTGTTTCACTATCTCTGATCTCCCCAACCATAATAATATCTGGATCTTGTCTTAGGATACTTCGAAGTCCCGAAGCAAATGTAAGTCCCACTTTAGTATTGACTTGAATTTGATTGATCTTATCACTTTTATATTCAACTGGATCTTCAACTGTGATGATATTTTTATTTGGATCTTCTATTTTTTGCAAAAGTGAGTGAAGTGTCGTTGATTTTCCACTTCCTGTTGGTCCTGTTACAAGGATCATCCCATGAGAGTTTTGACTGAGCTCATGAAGTTTTTCTTTGATAGCTGATGAGATTCCAAGATTTTCCAAAGTTGGGATATCTTCACTTTGCATCAAAATCCTCATAGTCACCCTCTCACCATAAAAAGTAGGAAGTACTGATACCCTAATATCAAGAGTTCGTCCACCTAATTTGATAGAAGTTCTACCATCTTGTGGGATCCTTTTTTCACTGATATCAAGTTCTGAAATAATCTTGATACGACTGATAATAAGAGCCATAATCTTTTTATCAAGCTCTATATGTTTGATAAGTACACCATCTATTCTATATCGTATCTCCCCTTTATGTTCGTGAAGTTCGATATGGATATCACTTGCTTTTTTCTTGATCGCTTGAAAAAAAAGTGAGTTAACAAACTTGATAATAGGAGCTGATTCTTCACTTGTTAAGATATCGCTTGAAGTTTTTAAAAACTCAGTAAGAGATATCTCCTCTTCATTGTCAAGTTCTGTTTGCTTTGCACTTACCAACTCACTCATAGAAAGATCTGCACGAAGTTCTATAAATCTATTGTAAAGCCTCTCAAATGAAATCTCATCTACAATAACAACATCATCACTAAAATCTTGTTTTGAGATAAAATCAAACGCATTAGCAAGATGTTCTTCACATACGACAATCACATCTTTATCATCGATAGTAGAAAAAAGAGCATAATTTTTTAAGGCAGTGTGATACCCTTCCCTATTTTTAGGGAGAAGATCAAGGTTATGAACTAATTCATTTGTTAACATCTATTTTGTCTCTTGATTTGATTGTTTAGCTTCAAGTTCTGCCTTTATTTCAGCCTCTTTTTGAGCTTTTTCCTCTTCTAGTATTTTTTGCTCTTTTAGTAACTCTTGCTCTTTTTCTAATCGTTCAGCTTCAAGTTCTGCTTGTTTTTCTTGAATTTTTTGAAGTTTTTCAAGTTCATCAGCATTTTTGTCATCAAAATACTCTTTTTTATCTGCTTCAAAATCTGCTCGATCCTCTTTTACATCTGCTTTATCATCTTCAAGATCAAGGAGTTGTTTATCTTTTTCAATATACTCTTTTTCTGCATCAATTTTTTGTTTTTCAAGTCTTAAAACTGCTTCTTTTGTATATTTGTCTTCTAAGATTTTAAGTTCAGCTAATTGATTTCTTACATAAGTTAAATCTTTTGTTTTAGGGACGATATAAGGTGTAATTACAACAACAAGATTTATTTTATCTTTTGTTTCATAAGTATTTCTAAATAATGCACCCAAAAATGGAATATCTCCCAAAAGTGGAACTTTATCTTCTGTCATTTCTTTTTTGTCCCAAATATAACCACCTAAAATAATAGATTCCCCGTTATTAACAATAGCTGTAGTTTTAATATCTTTTTTTGTTGTATCTGGCTGTCCATTTGTTGTTTTTGTTCTATCAACATCTTCTACTATAGTATTTATATCAAGTGTAACTTTATCTCCATTTGAGATTCTAGGTTTTACTTTCAGCGTAAGTCCAATATCTTCTCTCGTAGTATTATCACTAATGGTACCACCAGTAGTAGTAGTAGTTCCTGTTTTGATACTCATCTTTTTCCCAACATAGAAAGAACTTTCTTTATTGTTTAAACATAAAAGAGATGGTTCACTAACTATATCTGCTGCTTTATTTTGATTAAGAAGGTTAATTGTTGCCCCCAAAGCTAATCCATTTTTCAATGTTAATGGATTTAAACCACCTATATTGCTACTTGACAATGCTATTGTAGGGACGGATCCACCATTTAAATTAGAAGTAAAAGTGGCAAGTCCTCCCGTGCTTGAAGCAAATCCTGTTAAACCATATTGAATTCCTACATTTTTTAATCCTGTTTCACTAATCTCAATAATCTTTGCTTGTACATAGACTTGCTGTCTATCTGTATCAAGTTTTCCGACAAGCTCTTTATAGTATTCCAACTCATCCCTTTGTCCCATTAGTATGACACTATTTGATTCTTCATCACTGGACACATACGGTTTGTCATTTGGATTTTTGTATTGTTTATTTGCGATTATTCCTGTGATCATCGTTACAACAGCTTTTGCTTCTGCATTTTTAAGATTCACTACTTCAACAGTTTTAGCAACCAAACTCCCTTTTGCATCAACACCTTTAAGATACTCTACAAGATATTTGACATTGCTCTCTTTTCCTACAAACATCAAAGAGTTTGTATCTTTGTTGAGAAGTATCGCGACTTTTTCTGTTTCTACTTGCTCATTATAGATCGTTTTTGCCATCAATACAAGTTCTGGCTGAATATCTGCAGCTTGAAGTGACTTGAGCTTCACCTCTTCGATATATTTTTTCGCATCGACACTAATAAGATCAATCACCGATTTCATTGTTTTAATGTTGGAAACAAAATCAGTGATAATGATCGCATTTGAATCTTTGTCTGTTACAAGCTTTGCACTTGTTGAGATCAAGTGTCTGATTTTTGAGCTTACTACATCCACATTGACATTTGGAACTGTAAAAACTTCTGTGATCATTTGATAGCTATCGATTGTATTTTTTACTACAGGAAGATTGTATTTTGAGGCGTCATTGATCCTTACAAGTCTTAGGATTCCATTATTATCAACGATTGTAAAACCTTTAGGTTCAAGTGTGTACATCAAGATATTTAAAACATCTTCTTTGTCAACTGGTTTATTTGATACAAAATCAACTTTGCCTGAAACATCTTGTTCAAAAAGGATATTTTTATCTAAAATTTTAGAGACAATCTTCATAAGATCTGGGATTTCAAGATTTTTGAAATTGATATTGATCTCTTCACCTCTACCCATAAGCAATGATGTGCAAAGACACGCACTTAAAATAATTTTATTTAATCTCATAACCAAGCTCCATAGTTTCATTTCCTCTTAAAATTTTCATATTTAATGATTGCATATTTCCTATTTTTTTATAGATGTTCATTGCATCATCATAACTTTTTAGTGGTGTATTATTGATAGCTAATAATATATCTCCAGACCTTATCCCTAACTTTTCAAAATTACTTCCACGTCTTATTTTATTGATCGTAAATCCATCGATTTTCCCATTTACAAGATTCTCTTTGATACTGATATCCCTCCAGATCTTATCACTGTTTTTTGTATAAGTTTCTAAAAGATCTTTTGTGACAACAGTTTTATTTCCAACTTGTTGGATCTTCTCAACTGGAGCTTTTTCTACTTGAACTGGTGCAGGTTGTGGTTTTGCAACTTGTGTTTGTTTTGGTTGATCTTGTGTTTGTGAAGCTGTTTTTTGACCAGCAACTGCAACGCTATTGAGCTCCACTTTATACTCTGTATCATTTTCAAAGAAAAGTGCATATTTTGGAAAAACTTTGAGTAATTTCATCGTTTTATAATTTTCTCCTGCACTTAAAATAGTAGTACCTCTACTTCCTCTTTCATTGATAGTGACAAATCCTCTCCCTTTCCCCATATCAAAAATCGCTACCACATTGATACTAAGCACCAAAGGTGGTGGCGGAGGTGGCGGAGGCGGAGGTGCTACTTCGATCGGTTGTTCTATTACTACAGGTGGTGGCGGAGGTGGCGGAGGTGGTACCTCTTTTTTCACTTTTTTTACAGCCACAACAACTGAAGGTTTTATCACTTCATTGACACCAAATGCATTTTGAAAATCAAAGCTTTTGTACTCAAGATTTGATTCTACAACAATAGATGATTGTGGTTTCTCTTTTGGTAAAAAAAGAAAAACCATAATACTTAAAAAATAACTAACAAAAAGTACACTTCCAAATTGAAGTGCTATTTTGATCTCATTTTTATAGGTTGTATTCAATTTTATACTCCCCACTTGGCATCAATTCACCAAAACTCCAAAATGTTTCATATTTTTTGACCACTTTTGCTGATGGTTTTAGATAAAGTTCAAAATCTCTCTCTAATAAATGATATGTTCCATAGCCACTTAATTGATCTGATAGTATCACTATATCAAATTTTAGTGGAGAAACAATGTTCCATTTTAACTCAATATTATCTATCGTTAATCCATCAAACATAACATTGAGTATATCAATTTTTCCACTCACCAAATAATAACTTGCTTCAAAACTCTCAATTTTAAATGCATTGATATCTTTATAAAAAACATCACTATTTAGAATCGAAAATCGAAATGCACCACTTGATCTCTCTTCATTTTGCACTGAAATATTTTTCTCTTGGAGTTTTTCTAAATAATAAAAATAGATATTTTCCTTTGGTAAAAATGCAATAAATGAAAAAAGAAAAACAATAACAAATAACGGATATTTCATACTATCTCTCATTATAGAACACCTATCTCTAATAACATACTGTTTGAACTCACATCAAATTTTGTGATGTTGAAATTTTCATTTAAAATTGTGGTAAAAAGTACCTGAAAACTTGCGCTTGATAAACCACCTACACTTAAAATAATAGTTTTATCTTTTTGGATTATTTTTGCATTTTGGATTCCAAGATCTTTTACTATTGTTTCTAATTTCTCTGTAATATAAACCTCATCACTAAAATTCTCATGATTTGTTTTATACTGTATTGCTGTATTTTTATACTCTACAAACTCTTTTCGTTTTATTTCTAAGTTCTCTTTAGCATCATTAAAAGAAACAATAGCGATCAAAAATAGGACAACAGAACTCATGAGTACAAAAACTACATTAACATTTTTCATAGTTCTATCCTTACTTTTGTTTTACCATCTTCATTTCGTAAACTTGCACGCTTAAACTCTTTTTTGAGATACGATTCAAGCGTTTCTAGATCATTTACTTTATAATAAAGTGTTAGGATGTTTTTTTCTAAGTGAATCTCAATAATCTTTGTTTCTTTTAGAGTATTTGCACTTACAGCATAACTGATCGCATCTCTTATTTTATTGTATTGTCTTTGAGATTTTCCATACGATTCTATAATCGCATTTGCTTGGATCAGTGTTGGGGGAAGGTTATATTGCTCTTTGATCGCTTCTATTTTTGATGGATACTCATTTGTCATTTGTTTGTAAATAAATGTTTGGATAAATAAAAGTATCGCAAACCCTAAAAATATACTACTAGCATATTGTACTGATTTGTTTGAAGTGAGTTTTTTATAGCTAAAAAGCTCAATAAAATAGTTTGAAAGTGTAACTTTTTCGATATCAATCATATCTTGTTGCAGTGCGTTGGCAAGATTATTTGGCACCTTGACTAAAAGCTCTTTATCAAATAAAAACACTTCATTATTGCAACCAAAAGCACCCCCATTTTCAAGCTGAGAGAACTCATTTTGCGCAAAATAGATATGTTGAATTTTGTTTTGAGGGATCCCTAATTCTTCTAGCTTTTGGATAATTTTCTCCTCATCATAAGCAAAAGAGAGGTACTTGTTTTCATCTACTTTGATCATATAAAAACTATACCCAGCGATATCAAAGTACTCCTCAAAAAGATTAGGTAATAAAAAAAGTGCTTTGTTTTCATTTTCTACTGGGATCGTAAATAACTTGACCCAATAAAAACTAGGAGAGAGGATCAGATTGACCCTCTCTTTTTTGTGTAATGGTTTAAAAATAGTATTGTTTTCTTGTAAAAAATTGTTTGCATCATGAGGGTGGATTCTAGCGAATGATAGCTTTAATTTCTAAATGCATAGTTGCCAAATGACCAACAGAGTAATGAAACCATTTTAAATTTTAAACCTTATTGAAAATACGATACGATCCTCACCACACTGTGATTATAATCAGGCTCTTTTGAAGAAAGATCCAAAAGATCATCTGTGAGATAATTGATCTTTTTATTCGTAATCGGGATAAAAACTGTTTTTCTCATGATCCCCTCGTTGTATTTTGCATACGATTCTATCTGACCTCTTGGGGATTGGATCCATACTCGTGATCCATCTTTGATCCCAAATTCAACTCCATCAAGAGGATGGATCTCGACAAAATTTTCTGGTTTAAATTTTTTAAGATTTTCCACAAAACCAGTTTTTGTTCCACTATGCCACTGATCTCTTGTACGACCTGTGAGAAGAACAAAAGGATAGATTTTATTTGGTTTTTCACTCAAAGTTTTATTACTCACACAAAAAAGATTTGCTTTTTTGTTTGGTGTAAAAAATTCATTTGTATCAAAGAGCCCTTCTCCCCATACAAATGGCTTCTTTGTCAGCTCTTGATAGCTTGTCTTATAGATATCAAGATGGCCATCATGGCTTAGTTTACACATCTCTTGGTACTCTTTAAAAATATCTTCTGGCTTTTCATAAGCAAATTTCCCTCCATATCCAAGTGCATCTGCAAGGAGTTTAAAAACCATCCAATCATCTTTACAATCGATAGATTTTCTTGTCAAAATCTCTTGTTTTGTGATTGTACGATCCATATTTGTTTGAGTTCCCTCCTTTTCACCCCATGGAGTTGCTGGAAGTTTCAGATGGGCAAACTGCGATGTTTCACTATTATTATAAGCATTGATCTCGACAACAAAAGGGATCTTTTGGATCGCTTTTTCCATTTTATGCCTATTTGGAAGATGATAGATTGGATCAGTATGGCAAATGATCAGACAATCAATATTTCCCTTGAGTGCTTCATGAAAAATCTCAACTGCAGTGAAACCGTTCCCTTTTGGGACTTTTGAAGTTTTCCAAAATTGATTTACTTTTGCTATATTTTCTTCATTATAATCAAGATGCACAGCAAGCATAGTTGCAAGTCCACCCACTTCTCTTCCCCCCATTGCGTTTGGTTGACCTGTTAGAGAAAATGGACCATTTCCTTTTTTACTCATTTTTCCACTCAGCAGATGAAGATTTATAAGTGCTATATTTTTCTCTACCCCTTGACTACTTTGATTAAGACCCATCGTCCAAGCACTTATTGTATTTTGATTTTCGTAAAACATTTTTATAAACTCTTCAAATTGCTCTTTTGTAAGTCCTGTTCGTTTGAGGAGTTTTGTTTTTGGAAGTTTCAATAATTCTTTTTTATAAGAATCAAAATCGTTACAATGTTTGTAGAGAAACTCCTCATCTATTTGATTATCTAGGATCAGTCTCATAGCTACTAGATTAAAAAAATCTATATCACTATTTGGTTTGATTGGAAGATACAAATCTGCATTTTTAGCACTTTCTGTGTATCTTGGATCAATCACTACTACTTTGAGCCCATTTTTTTTGAGTTTTTTTACTTTGTTCCAAAATACCACATGAGCTTCTGCAGGATTTGCTCCAGCTACAATAAGAAGATTAGCACTCTCTACATCCTCCATACGCACTGGGACATAATCGATTCCAAATATTTTTTTATAAGCCACAACTGCACTTGCCATACATGTTCTACTATTAGTATCAACATTTGGTGTTCCTATAAATCCTTTAGCTAATTTATTTGCTATATAATAGTCTTCACTCATCAATTGCCCTGAAAGATAAAAAGCGATACGATTTGGTGTTGTAGCTTTTATTTTTGTAGCGATGAGAGAGATTGCATCCTCCCACGAACTCTCTTTATACTCTTCTTCTATCGATGTTCTTATTTTTGGTCGTAGTAATCGTGTTGGTGTTTGGATCGAATGAAGCTCACTTACCCCTTTTGCACATACCAATCCTTCATTTATAGGATAAGAAAGATCTCCTATAAGTTTTGATTCTTCAAACTCAATACCACATCCAACACCACAATATCCACATACAGACTTAATCATAGTTTGCTCCATTATTTTCTATTTCTTTTGTATATTGTGTATTGTAACAAGTAAACTTAAAAAATATTCAGTTTAAATGTATATTTTTTATACAATTTATATGTATAATTAAAACATTTTTAAGAGTATAGTTTCATTACAAGATCAAATCTTAGAAAAATTTAAGGATGAAACGTGAAAAATAGATTTTTAAAAGTTGGGTTGGGATTATCTCTTATTGCAAGTTATGCATTGGCTGGTGTTGAAAAACCAAATCTAAAAATTGGTTTTATTGCTTTAACAGATTGTGCTCCAATTGTTATAGCTAAAGAGAAAGGATTTTTTGCAAAACATGGACTCAATGTTGAAGTTGCAAAAGAAGGTGGAGGTTGGGCTGGAATCCAACAAAAAGTAGCAAGTGGAGAGTATGATGCATCACATGCACTTGCTGGTATGCCAATCGCTTCTACTATTGGAATCAATGGAAATACACCTATGTATGCTTTGATGTCGCTTGACCTTAATGGAAATGCTATCACTATGGGAAATGATATCATTGCAAAAATGCAAGCTGAAGGACTTGACCCTAAAAAAAGACCAGTTTCAGCAGATGCTCTTAAAAAAGTAATAGATAAGAAAAAAGCGGCTGAAAAAGGAAAATTTAAAGCTTTAGAATTTGGTGTTGTTTATCCAGTTAGTACACACATGTATGAGATGAGATATTGGTTAGCAGCAAGTAAAATCAATCCAGATACCGAAACTGCATTAAAGGTGTTTCCACCTCCACAAATGGTTGCTAACTTAAAAGCTGGAAATATTGAAGGATACTGTGTTGGTGAGCCTTGGAATGAGCGAGCTGTTATGGCAAAATCAGGTTCAGCACTTATAACAAACTATGATATTTGGAACAATAATCCAGAGAAAGTTTTACAAGTAACACAAGCTTTTGCAAAAAAATACCCAGGGACTACTCAAGCTATGATTGAAGCAGTTTTAGAAGCTCAAATTTGGCTTGATACAAGTTGGGAAAATAGAAAAGAAGCATCTAAAATCTTAAGTATGAAACAATATGTTAATGCTCCTGTGGATGTTCTTGATAACTCTATGACAGGAACTTTCCAATATCTCAAAGATTTTAAAGGGGAATCAAACCCACAATTTAATGTATTTGCAAACAACTATGCTGCTTATCCATTTTATAGTCATGGAATGTGGTTTTTAACTCAAATGTATAGATGGGGACAAATAGATAAACCACTTGATATGAAAAAAACTATAGAAAATGTATATAGACCAGATCTTTTTGCAGCTGCTGCTAAAAATGTAGGATATAAACTTCCTGCAAGTCCTTGGAAAATTGATGGGAAAGACCAATTCAATAAATTTGTTGATGGAAAAATTTACGATCCAAATAAAGCAGTTGATTATATCTATAGCTTTGATGTTAATAGTGCAAAAGTGAAAAAAGCTGATCTTGCAAAAGTAAACAAATGGAAAGTAAAAACTGCTCAACCAAAATATGAATGTTTCTATGGACCAGCTGGTTGTGCTGATCCAAAATATATCAGAAAATAAAGGCTCACTATGAAAGTCAAACTTTTAGAAAAACTTTTTTTACCATTATTAACTTTAGCAGTAATAATCCCTTTTTGGTCCTATATCGCTTCAAATGTGGAGGGGTTTCCCTCTCCAATTGATACTTTTAGCCATGCAGTAGAGATTTTAAGTGATCCACTTTATGTCAATAGTGAAGATGATAAGGGGATATTTTGGCAAATTTTAAACTCACTTGAGAGAGTATTTGGTGGATTTATAGCAGCGTGTATTGTTGGTATTCCTGTTGGTTTAGCTATCGGGATGAGTAGCAAATTTTATGATGCACTCAATCCTTATATCCAAATCTTTAAACCAGTTTCACCACTTGCTTGGCTCCCGTTGGCATTGTTTGTTTTTAAAGATATCAATATCACCGCGATAGCGACAATTTTTATTACATCAATTTGGCCGATTATTATAAATACGGCACTTGGAGTTAAAAGTGTAAATAACGATTATCTTAATGTAGCAAAAGTATTGCAGTTTAGCCCAATAGAAAAGATTACAAAGATCATTTTACCTGTAGCTGTCCCATATATCTTTACAGGGATGAGACTCTCTTTAGGAATCGCATGGCTTGTAATTGTTGCAGCTGAGATGCTTACAGGTGGGATTGGTATTGGTTTTTGGATTTGGGATGAGTATAACAACCTTAACTACACTTCAATTTTAGTAGGGATATTTTTAGTGGGAATTGTAGGATTTATCTTAGATATTTTGATGGGATTGATTGCCAATAGATTTGATTATAGAGTAAGGAGCTAGTTATGAAAAAATTCTTAAGTTTAGAGGGTGTGGACAAAATATTTCCACTTCCAAATAAAGGGGAGTATGTAGCCCTTAGAGATGTTAACTTAGAGATAAGAGAAAATGAAGTGGTATCTATCATTGGTCATAGTGGTTGTGGAAAATCAACGATTCTAAATATCATTGCTGGACTTGATGAAGCAACAAATGGAGTCCTTCTTTTGGAAAACAAAGAGATCAAAGGACCTGGACCTGAGAGAGCTGTTGTTTTTCAAAATCACTCACTCCTTCCATGGCTTACAGTGTATCAAAATATTGAATTAGCGGTAAAAAAAGTGATGCCAGAACTCTCGAGAAATGAACTTGATGAGAGGGTGATGAAGTTTGTCAATATGGTTGGATTAGAGCATGCAAAAGATAAAAAACCAGATGAGATAAGTGGTGGGATGAAACAAAGGGTAGGAATTGCTAGAGCTTTATCAATCAAACCAAAAGTTCTATTGATGGATGAGCCATTTGGAGCTTTGGATAGTTTAACAAGAGCAAACCTTCAAGAGCATCTTATGAGGATCCAACAAAAAATCGAAAACACTGTCATCATCATCACGCATGATGTGGATGAAGCGGTACTTTTAAGTGATAGAATCGTGATGATGACTAATGGACCAGAGGCTACTATCGGTGAGATTGTAGAGGTAAATCTTCCAAGACCAAGAGATAGAGTTGCTCTTCAAAACAACCCTGAATATATCAGATGCAGAGAAGCTATCTTAGAGTTTTTATATAAAAAATTCGCGAAAGAAGACCATTAAACGTCATTGATTACTAGCGAATTTATTCGCTCTTTAGGATTTGCTACTTTAGGCTTAACTTGTTAAGCCACTAAAAGTAGAAATAAAACATTGGTCCCTTTTTAAATGGGACATTTAAAAAGGAGTTCATGATGAGTTTACCAGTACTACTTAAAAACCCAAAAATACTTTTACTTGGTGCTGGGAATGTAGCCTTGCAAAAAGCAAAAGTTTTAAGTGAAAACGAAATTGACTTTTGCACCATTTCAGAAGAATTTTTAGGAACATTTTTACAATATTCAAAAAGAAATAAAAACAAAAGTTTTGAAGTGAATGACCTTGATGGATTTGATTATGTTGTCGATGCTACTGGCAATAGCAAAGTGACACAACTTCTTTTAAAAGAGAAACAAAAAAGATTTTTTATGCTCAATGTTGTAGATGTTCCTCATTTATGTGATTTTTATTTTATGGCTTTACTGAATATTGGAAAAGCTCAAATTGGAGTATCTTCCAATGGTGCTTCTCCACTCTTGGCAAAAAAAATAAGAGATAAAATAAAAAACATACTTCCAAAAGATGCACTTGAAGAGCTTTTAGAAGAAGCTAGTAGTGAGAGAAAAGATGGGATTATCAATAAAGAAAAGTTAGAACTAAAAGCAAATAAGATTTTTGCAAAAGCTTATATTATAGGGTGTGGGATAGGAGATGTTGAACTTCTAACAGTGAAAGCTTATAAAACTATACAGTCACTTGAAGTTGCACTTGTAGATAATCTTATCAGTGATGAGATAAAAGCGATTATTCCAGAAAATTGTCAAATTATAGATGTTGGTAAAGCAAAAGGGTTTCATAAAAAATCTCAAGATGAGATAAACCAAATTTTTTTGGAACATCTTCAAATGGGAAAATCGGTTGGACGACTTAAAAGTGGTGATCCGTATCTTTATGGAAGAGGTGCAGAAGAGGCTTTGTATCTTTTGCAAAATGATTTTTCAAATATTGAAGTGATTCCAGGGGTGACTTCAGCTCTTAGTGGTTGCACAGTTGCTGGAATTCCAGTTACTCATAGAGATATTTCAAAAAGTTTTTCAGTAGTCACTGCACATCTTAAAAATAACTCACTTAATCTTGACTGGATAGAACTCTTAAAAATTCCACAACATACGACTGTTGTACTCATGGGATTATCAAGGGCTGAACAGATAAAAGAGGCAGCACTTTTAAATGGATGTGATGAAAATATGCCTTGTGCCATAGTTTCCAATGCAAGTAGAGGAAATCAAGAAGTGATTGTAACAACACTAGAAAAATTGGACGAGAGTGCAAAAATGACAAAACAGCCATCAATTATCGTATTTGGTGATGTTGTGGAGTTTGCAAATATCTTACCAAAATATAAATCTATACAAGAGGATACAAATGACTAAATTACAAGAAGCAAAAATTGCAAGAGATGGAAAACTCAATAAAATAGAGCTTATTAAACAAACCAAAAAATCTTTAGAATTTTTTGAAAGTTTTGAAGAATTTTGTAAAGGGAAGTTAGAAGATGTAAGTGATGATGAGAAAAACTTTTTTCTCAAATGTTTTGGGATATTCCATAAAGATGATGATACTTTTATGCTTCGAGTTCGAATTCCAGCAGGGCAACTTACATTTTTTCAAGCAATCGAGATAGGAAAAATCGCTTCAAGGCACGGGGAAGATTATATAGATATCACTACAAGACAACAAATTGAGCTAAGATATTTGAAATTCAATGACCTCTATGAAGTGATTCAAAAGCTTCAAAATGTCGGGATAACAACATTTCAAACAGGAATAGATAATTTTAGAAATATTGTAACTTCCTCTTTTGATGGACTTGGCGAGCAAAGAGTAATTGAATGTAAACCTTTTATAAATGAGATGCAAGAGATATTTTTGAATGAAGAGGAGTGGCTTGGGACACTTCCTAGAAAATTTAATACGGCAATCTTGGGAACATTTGTAAATGACTGTAATATTTATGGGCATGATTGTTGTTTTATTGTTGCAAAAAAAGGGGAAAAACTTGGATTTAATCTCTATCTTGGTGGAAAAGTTGGTGTCCAAGCGAGTGATAGTGGAATTTTTGTGATGCAAAAAGATGTTATCACAGTTTATAAAGCTATTATCAATCTTTTTAAAGAGTTTGGATTTAGGGACAATAGAAATAAAAATAGACTCCATTTCCTCCTTGAAGCTGTTGGTATGGAGGAGTTTGTAAAGGCGATTAAAATTTATAGTGGACTTGAATTTGAAGATGCTGGAGAGATAGTAGCAAAAGAGGAATTTTTACTTGATAAAGAGGGTGTTTTAGATTTAGGCAATGGGCTTATTGCTTATAATTTTTCTATTCCTAGTGGAATATTTAGTGGTGAGGCTATGATGGAAGCTGGAAAATTAGCAGAGCTGGTGCAAGGGCAAATTAGACTTTCAGTTGAGCAAAGTTTTTATATCGTATGTAAAAAAGAGCATAAAGAGATTTTGCAAAAAAGTCAGTTATCACAGAAATATGCAAGTTATCAAAATCCTTTTTTTAGAAATATGATCGCTTGCGCTGGAATCAAAACTTGCTCTTTTGGTGTCATAGACACTAAGGGGATAGCTATAGAAACATCCAATCTTCTAACCAAAGCTTTTCCAAATTTGGAAGGGAAAATCAAACTCTACTGGTCTGGTTGCCCAAAGGGGTGTGGAATCCATGGGGTTGGTGATATTGGATTTGAAGGGTGCAAAACAAAAGATGAAGATGGCAATAGATGTGATGGAGTCCATATCTTTGTAGGGGGGAAATCAACCAATTATGCAAAAGAGGGAGAGATCTATAAAAAATCTGTTCCAATAAACCAACTGATAGCTACCCTCTCACCATTGCTTGAGAACTATCAAACTTATAAATTAGTTGGAGAAAGTTTTGAGAACTTTTATGAACGATGTGGTGCTGGATCCAAATAACAAGCAAGATGGATCTCGCCATCTTCTATCCTCATATAGCTATGTTCTACACCAAAAGCTGGTAAATTGAGATAAAGTTTTTTTGTATCATTATTTTGAAAAAAATTACCTTGATGAAAATGTCCTTCAATAAAAATATCTGCATCGATATTATTTTTATAGTTCTCGATTCTAGAACTTGCAAAACTATCAAAATCACTAAACATATGACTTATATATTTATCTCTTAGCCAAAAATCTATCTTTTTTGTAAGCCAATTATTTTTATCACACATATTTAAAAATAAAAGCAATTGATGATTTCTAATGATTTTTGTGTAGATGCTATAACCAACTGGAGTAAAAATATCACCATGAGCTAATGCGACATTCTTCTTATCCCATTTGAAAATTATTGGTTGAAGTTCTCTTTTGAAAACTAAAAGATTTGGAAATAAAGAGGAGAGATTATAATCATGATTTCCTTCAAAATAAAACACCTCTATTTTGTTTGAGAGTTGATTGATAAGATCAATAAGGACTTTATTCTGAGAAACAAAATACTCTATTTCAGATGACAAAAAGTCAAAAATATCCCCCATCAAAAAAAGCTGTGTTGCTTCAAGTTTTCCACTTTTTATATCAGTTAAAAACTCTAAAAACTCTCTTCTGTTTGGATTAAAATGGACATCTGCTACAAATAAAGCACCATCTTTTATTACAAGTGGATTATGGGACATAAGCTATCTTTGGTATCCCACAATTTTCATCAAAGCCACACATAATATTTGCATTCACAACTGCTGCACTTGAAGCACCTTTTAGAAGATTATCTATACTACTATTGATAAATAAATCTCTTCCATTTTGAACTACAAAAATATCACAAAAATTTGTCCCACTTGTATTTTTGATATTGACTGGTTCATCATAAATTCGTACAAACTCTTCATCTTTATAGTACGCTTTTAAAACACTTTTTGCATCAATATCCTCTTCCAAAGTAACATACACACTCACAAGCATCCCTCTTGTAACTGGTATTAGATGGGGTACAAAGTTAATTTTTAAATCTTTTTTCCCTATTAATTTTGCTTTTTCGACTATTTCAGGGGTATGTCTGTGTTTAAGTGGATTGTATGCTGTCATATTTTCACTCACACTTACAAAACTTGTCGCATCTGTTAGCTTTTTCCCAGCTCCACTTATTCCACTTTTTGCATCGATAAAAACACTAGCCCCCTCTTTTATAAATGGCAAAAATGGAGCAAGAGCTAAAAATGATGCTGTTGGATAACACCCTGGGTTTGCTACTAGATTTGTATTTTTAATAGCTTCTCTATAAAACTCTGGCATCCCATAGACTGCATTTGGAAGATTGAGAGTATCTTCATGTTTGCAATAGTGTTTCTCATAAGTATCAAGTTCAAGTCTATAATCAGCACTTAAATCAACAACTTTAAGGCCACCAAGAGCCAAAAGTTCTTTTGCAAATCCCATAGAAGCTTGATGTGGAAGAGCCAAAAAAACAAGTTCACTTACAGCTTTAATATCATTTGCATTTGCTTTTTTCACCTCCATTTCAAATACACCATTCAAAGATGGATGGAGTTTTGAAACAGTTGTATTTCCCTCACTATTAGCGACATAAGTGATGTTAAAATTTGGATGATTGATAAGAATTTTTAAAAGTTCTAATCCAGTATATCCACTAGCCCCAACAATCGCTACATTTATTTTATTTGACATACTTAATCTCCAAAACCTCAAACTCTTTTTTCCCACCAGGAAGTTGTGCATGTACTTCATCCCCCTCCTCTTTTCCAAGAAGTTGTTTTGCAAGTGGTGAATGAAATGAGATATACCCAAGCTCTGGATTACTATCAAATGAACTTACGATTTTATAAGTTATCTCACTCTCATCAGCTAAATCAAGAAGCTTTATAGTTGAGCCAAAGCTTACTTTGTCATGTGCAAGAGTTTCTGGGTTGATGATGATTGCTTTTGTTATTGTATCTTCTAACTCAGCTATCTTTTTATCGGTATTTGCTTGATCTTCTCTTGCTGCATGGTATTCTGCATTTTCTTTTAAGTCGCCTAATTGTCTAGCCTCTTCAATAGCTACTAAAATTTTTGGTCTTGTAACTGTTTTTAGTTCATTTAAAAGTGCTGTAATTTTTTCAAATACTTCATTGGTCATCGGCTCTTTTTGCATAAGAATGTTCCTTAAAATAATTTTGTTCTATCATAAAAGTGGTAATGATATCCAAAAATAAAATAAAGTGATATTAATACATCTCAAAAGCTCTGAAAATTTTCAGCTACCTTGTGAAAATCAAATAATATTTTGAGCATAAGTAAAATATGCAATCTGATTTGTTATAATCCACGCTATTTGAAACACTATACAATACGGGGAGACAATTTTGGCTACAAGAATAGAATATGGAACAGATACAGATATAGAGCTCCAAGAACCAAAAAAATATAAAGTGATACTTTTAAACGACAACTACTCAACAGTTGAATTTGTGATACAAATCTTAGTGCAAATATTCAAAAAAAACCTAGATGATGCAACTGCTATCACTATGAATATTCACGAACAAGGGAGAGGTGTATGTGGAATATACACATACGAAATAGCCCAAACAAAAGTAGCACAAGTAAGAAACAATGCAAGAAAAGCAGAATTTACACTAAAAGCTATCATGGAAGAAGAATAAAAAGGGCAAATATAAATGAAGACAAAGAGCTCCAAAAAATTTTTACTCATGCAGTAAATTACGCAAGAGCAAATAGACATGAATATCTAACGTTAGAACATATATTTTTATACATATTGAAAGATGGAATGATCTCTACAATTTTAACAAATTTAGGAATAGAGCTTAGTGAACTTGAAACAAAACTCAAAAATCATATCATGCAAAATACTCCAAAATATCAAGAAAACGAAACAAACCAAGACCCAATTGAAACAATAAGTGTATCAACTATGATGGAAGAAGTGTTTTCTCACGCAAGTTTGAGTGGAAGAAATACTATAACAATCGAAGATATTTTCGTATCAATTTTAAAAAATGACAAAGCTTACAGTACCTATCTTTTAAAAGAGCAAGGGTTACAAAAAGTTGATATTTTAGAAGAGATAAGTCACGGTGGAAATGATGATGAGGATGAATTTGATGATTTTGAAGAGATGGAGGAGTTAGATGAATCACTCCAAACAAACCAAAGAAACAAAAAAAATGACAAATCTCCTTTAGCTGAAAATAGCACAGAGCTAGTAGCATTGGCGATTGATGGTAAAATCGACCCAGTTATTGGAAGAGAGAGTGAAGTGGCAAGAGTGATAGAGATACTAGGAAGAAGAAAGAAAAATAACCCTATTTTACTTGGAGAAACAGGTGTTGGGAAAACCGCTATCGTAGAAGCATTGGCTTTAAAAATAGCAACAAATGAGATACCAGATGATTTAAAAGATGCAAAAATCTTTGCCCTTGATATGGGAAGTATGGTAGCTGGGACAAAATATAGAGGGGATTTTGAGAAAAAACTCAAAAGTGTACTCAAAGAGGTGAGCAAAAGCAATAAATCTATCCTTTTTATCGATGAGATTCATCAAATCATAGGTGCTGGAAGCGTTGGTGGAGGTTCGATGGATGCTTCAAATATCCTCAAACCACTCCTAAGTAGCGGAAAACTAAAATGTATCGGAGCTACTACTTATGAAGAGTATAGAGCTGATTTTACAAAAGATAAAGCATTTAGTAGAAGATTTGCAAAAGTGGAAGTAAAAGAGCCAAATATCGAAGATAGTATCAAGATTTTAGAAGGGCTAAAAAGCAAATATGAGGAGTTTCATGGTGTCGTGTATGAAGCTGAAGCTTTAAGACTTTGTGTAGAGCTTTCTAAAAAATTTATAACTGATAGATTTTTGCCTGATAGTGCGATTGATGTCCTTGATGAAGTGGCAGCTACTAAAAAATATAGTGTAAAAAAAGGGAAAAAACCACTTAAAATTCTTAGTTCTGATGTAGAAAAAACTATTTCAAAAATGGCAAATATCCCACCAAAAACAGCAACCTCATCTGATTTAACACTTTTAGAAAAACTAGAATCAAATCTTATGAAAAGAGTGTTTGGACAAGATGAAGCTATCAAAAAAATAAGTAAAGCTATCAAGATAAATAGAGCGGGACTTGGAAGCAATAACAAACCAATCGGAAGCTTCTTATTTACAGGATCAACTGGTGTAGGAAAAACTGAAGTCGCTAAAGAGTTAGCTAAAGTTTTAGGGGTACATTTTGCTAGATTTGATATGAGTGAATATGGAGAAGCTCATACAGTGAGCCGTCTTATAGGTGCACCTGCTGGATATGTGGGACACGAAAAAGGGGGACTTTTAAGTGAAGCTATCAAAAAACATCCACATTGTGTACTCCTTCTTGATGAGATTGAAAAAGCTCATCCTGAACTTTTAAATATCCTTCTGCAAGTGATGGATAATGCAACGATTACCGATAACAACGGCTATAAAGTTGACTTTCAAAATGTTATCATCATCATGACTTCAAATCTAGGGGCAAAAGCTGCAAATGTGATGGGATTTACAAAAGATGAATCACTCAATACAGATAAAGCAGTCAAAAATTTCTTTGCACCAGAGTTTAGAAATAGACTTGATGAGATAGTCAAATTCAACCAACTTGACCAAAAAACTATCCTTTTGGTTGTTAGTAAATTTATAGATGATTTGGAAAGTTCCCTTGAAGATAAAAAAGTAAAAATCACCATCACAAAAAAAGCAAAAGAGGAGCTAGCAAAACTTGGCTACAACAAAGAACTTGGTGCTCGTCCACTTGATAGAGTGATAAGAGATAAGATAAAACTCCCACTAAGTGATGAGATACTCTTTGGAAAACTCAAAAATGGTGGAAATGTCAAAATTGACTATAAAGAGGATTTTACCTTTAAATACGAGTAAAACTACTCGTATTTAATTTATTTTTGTTTTCTTGAAAGATAGATAAATACACCTAGTGCAACGATCAGTAACGAAACACCACCGATAAGATAAAATGCACTTAACATTTGTGAATAATCATCAATCGCAATCTTAAATACAACCATCAAAGCTTCAATCAAAAGAGCAATTATAATAGTAATAGCAAATTTCGTAAACACTTTATACTCGATCTTACTATTTTTTGCATAACTTTTAAAAACAACCTCTTGTTCTAAAATAGTCTTAGCAAGATCAAATATAGCAAGTCCCAAAGTAAGAGCTATTACTGGTTTAAAGATCGATTCTATACTCATCCCTGTTTTAAAGAAGAGTGAGTCAATCACTTCAAAAACAGAATATCCAACTGTAAATAATGCTAAAAGCATCATCACATTTGCTGTGAGAAAATAAAAACTTTTGCTTACAAAGTTAAATTCTCTATGGATCTCAATAAATCCAAGTCTTTCTAAAAGTGAGATCAAAGTAAAATCCATAAAATAAACTTTGTCATCCTCTTCTTTGATCACTGTTATGCAAGTTTGCCCTGTCGCACTACTGATGTAAGGTTTGCTAATTGATATGTTTGAATTATTAAACTGCATTTTTTTAAGCAGATAATTTCTATCTCTCCCTTTTGGAGTATCACTCATCTTATTTCTATAAATATTTGGAGAGATCTGAATAAGTGTATCTTTGTCACATACATACACAAGTTCCAAAGATGGAAATACACTATAGAGTTTTTTGAAATTATCTTTTTCCCTGTGTGAAAGTTCTCCTAAATTGTGTATCGTTTCTGTTAAAAATTTTTCTATATCTTCTACATTATTTTTATATACTTCTGTTAGTTCTTGCATGACATTTACCTCTTATATATGATATTACTGTAGAAATTATACACCATTAACAAAAATCAATTTTTAAATTTTTGTCTAGTTTTTATCCATCAAAAGAGATAAACAAATGTTGATTTGATTATAAAGCACTAAATAAGTTTAGAACCTTTTTTTAGATAAAATAGACAATATTTTACTAAGGATATCTATTGGATTCTCCAACACTCAGCAATAATATAGAACTTCAAAGTCATAAAAATGAGATCAAATCTCTTTTTTTAGATAATTATTTTTTAAAAGCAAGAGACTTCTATGCTCATGATATTACACAAATCGAAAACAATTTTTCTAAACTTGTAGATTGTGTTATCGAAGATAAGCCTAAGATTTGTTTATCAGTATGTGAAGATATCACAAAAAGTAGTATAAAAATAGGATTACCTTATGTTGTGCTTGTTCATGAATTTATCCAATTTCATAAAATAATCGTCAAATTTGTCCTTCAAAGTTATCAAAAAAAAGAGATGCAAAGAATATATGATCTGCAGCTCCAATTTGAAGACATCATTGCACAATTTTATCTTGAAAACTATACTGAAACACTACTCAAAAAAAATAATTTAAGAATCAATAGCTTAAAAGATATCTATGAAAAAAATATTGTTCAGTATTATAAATCACACCTTGAATGGCTTTCAAATCTTGTAAAAGTAGTACAAAATAAGAATAATCATTTTCCAGAGGTTGATCATACTCTTTGTAAATTTGGAAAATGGTTACTACATGATGGAAAAAATATTATTCAAAATAATTCTAAATATAAAGAGATAGACAAGCAACACCAAAATCTTCATTTTATGGCCAATAAAATTAAAACCTATTTAGAAAAAGAATCGATAGAAAATCATATTGTTTTAACCTATTTAGAAAAAGCAGAGATGATATCTCTTAGTCTTGGTACAGAATTAGCACTTATTGATAATACTCTTATCAATACAACTGCATCAAAAGATCCACTCACGGGAGCTCTTAGCCGACAAAAACTAAATCAACTTTACATTAATCAATGTGAAATCTCACTAGCAACTTCTCAACCTTTTATTATTGCTATTAGTGATCTTGATAACTTTAAATTTGTCAATGATACTTATGGACACATAGCAGGTGATAAAGTACTTAAAGGTTTTGTAGATGTTGCTAAAAAACTCATTAGAAACTCTGATATGATCATACGATACGGTGGAGAAGAGTTTATTTTTATTTTTCCAGCAGTCACTTATGAGATCGGAAAAAAAATATTAGAAAAGATAAGAATCGCTTTGGAAAATCACGAAGTAGATTTTGAAGGCAATATTATCAAAACTACTGTTAGTATCGGGATGATGGAACTAGATTCTAATGATGATAATCTCAATATTGAAGATATTGAAGATGCTATTGCAATTGTAGATAAAAAACTTTATCACGCCAAAAATAAAGGAAAAAATCAAATAGTATGAAACAAAAAGCGATATTTTTAGATAGAGATGGAGTAATCAATATTGAAAAAGATTATCTCTATAAAATTGAAGATTTTGAATTTATTGATGGTTTAATAGAGGCTTTACAATATCTTCAATCTCTTGGTTACTTACTTTTTATAATCACTAATCAATCGGGTATTGGAAGAGGCTATTATACAAATGAGGATTTTGAAAATCTTACAAAGTGGATGATAGATGAACTGAAAAAAAATAATATCACTATTTCTCAAGTAGAACACTGTCCACATGCTCCAGACGTAGAGTGCACTTGTAGAAAACCAAAAACTGGAATGATAGATAATATCTTAAAAAATTTTGATATCGACTTAGACAGTTCATGGCTTATCGGTGATAAAACAAGTGATATCGAATGTGCACTAAATAGCAATATAAAAAATACTATCCAAGTAAGAAGTGGACACACTTTTAGTGATAGTAAAGCAGATTATGTGATCGATAAACTTGATCAACAATCAATAAATTCAATAATAATAGGATAAACATGACACATTTTTATTTTTTTCTGAGGCTTTTAAAAGAATCATTTAGAGATCTAGTACCAATCGTTTTAGTGATACTTTTTTTTCAGTTAGCAATACTACAAACTATTCCAGATGATTGGATAGCGACAAGTATAGGGATGACTATAGTTGGCGTTGGTCTTGCTATATTTTTATATGGACTAGAGATAGGGATATTTCCTGTTGGAGAGAATCTTACTCGTGATTTTGCAAAAACAGGATCAACGATATGGATCTTGATATTTGGTTTTATGATAGGTTTTGGTACTACTATTGCAGAACCTGCTCTAGTAGTAATCGCTGAAAAAGCCGCAGCTATAAGTAGTGGAAGGATCGATGCAAATACACTTCGGTTTGTGGTTGCTTTTTCTGTTGGTTTTGCTATTTTGATTGGTGTCTATCGTATTATTAAAGGGCATCCAATCCATTACTACATCATCACTGGATATATTTTAGTAGTGGGAGTGACTTTTTTTGCTCCAGGTGAAATCATAGGTCTTGCGTATGATCTTGGTGGTGTTACTACTTCCACTGTTACGGTTCCACTTGTAGCTGCTCTTGGGATTGGACTTGCTTCTACAATCAAAGGGAGAAATCCTATCATTGATGGATTTGGTCTGATTGCATTTGCTTCACTTACACCCATGATCTTTGTACAAGTGTATGGTATTTATGTTTATAATTTTGGTGAAGTATCTCAGGTTGCTTCAATAGCAATCGAAGCTAAAGCTTCGATTTCGACTATTATCTCTCCTGAAACAATCGCTTTTGGACTTATTGCTGTTGTAAAAGATGTCGCTCCTATTTTAGCAATCATTTTCTTTTTTCAATATGCGATTTTAAAAAAACCGATTGAAAATTTACAAAGTGTTATCGCTGGATTTATTTTAGTTATTTTAGGATTATATGCTTTTATTTTAGGCTTAGAGATGGGACTATTTGCTCTTGGTGAATCGATGGCATACCAACTAACCAAAACAGGGAATATGTGGATCATTTATGTTTTTGCATTTGCAATTGGATTTTCTACAACGATGGCAGAACCTGCCCTTATGGCAATAGCAAAAAAATCAAAAGAGATCAGTGATGGAAAGATAAACGATCTTAGTCTTAGACTTTTTGTTGCAGTTGGTGTTGCTATAGGTATTTCACTTGGTGCATTTAGAATCGTTGATGGTGGACATATCCACTACTATATCATAGTAGGATACTTTTTTGTTATTTTACTCACTTTTATCGCTCCAAAACATATTATTCCTATCGCTTATGATAGTGGCGGTGTTACTACTTCCACTGTTACTGTACCACTTGTCGCTGCTCTTGGAATTGGACTAGCTAGTGAGATACCAGGAAGAAGCCCACTTGTAGATGGTTTTGGACTTATCGCTTTTGCTTCATTGTTTCCTATGATTACTGTAATGCTTTATGGTGTCCTTGTTGAAAAATTTGGCGTAAAAGGTGATGAAGAAAAAGCACAAGAGGAAGAGAAAAAACTTTTCAAAATCCATGGATCATTAGAGGGTGTTGATGATATGTCTCTTTCAACAATCGATCTGAATGGTACTGGCCTTAGACACTCTATGAAGCTTGATTTTTCAGCAGTTATTCTTATTGTTCCTAAAGGGAAAGAAGATGATGCTCTCAGTGCTGCAAAAGAAGCTGGTGCTAGTGGTGTAACTATGCTCAATGCAAGTGGGATGGGATTAGCTGAATTTGATAACTTTTATAGACATTCACATGAAGAAAATGATAAGTTACTCCTTTTTATAGTTCCTACTTTAATAGTGGAAAATATCATCAAAAAACTTATTGCAAAACTACATATCACAACGACTGGAGATGGGATCGTATTTAGTGTTCCTATTAACCATGTAAAAGGGATAAGTATGAGACAAGAGGATATTTTTGAAAGAGAGATTGAAGAACTTAAAAATCAAAACTAAATAGCTTGTTTCTCGATATTTAAGCTTCTATGAGATACAATCTTGCCATCTCAATATAAGGGTTGATTATATGAAATGGATTGTTTCTTTTCTCTTGTTTGCAACTGTTTTGTTTGCAACAAATGATGATGGTTTTTTAGAACCAGAAAAAGCATTTGTGATTAAAGTAGCTGAAACTACTGATAGCGTAGATATCAAGGTTAAACTTGACCCTACTATCTACATTTATGATGATAAAGTTGAAGTACTTATCAACAAAATAAATGTTACTAAAAAAGTATTCACAAAAAAACCAGTTGATCACGATGGATTTATCGTACATATGGGTGAGTTTGTAATCACTGTACCAAAAACACTTATCAAAGAGGTTGGCGGAGATGCTCCCTATACTGTAACTTTTAACTATCAAGGGTGTTCTGAAGAGGGACTTTGTTATGCACCTTTATCAAATAGTTTTTCAGGTATTTTAAAAGCTCCAGATACTATTAAAACTGAAGAACCTAATACTACTATAGAAGAGAATACAACTGTGTCTACTGTAGTTGAAGAAAATATTACAGTCCCATCAGAGTTGCCAAAAGATGAAGCTAGTGCAATTACAGATATTTTGAGTGGTGGAAATATTTTTCTTATTTTAGCTACTTTCTTTGGATTTGGACTTTTACTTTCTCTCACTCCTTGTATTTTCCCAATGGTACCGATCCTTTCATCTATTATCGTACGACATTCAAAAGATAATAATGGTGAGATGTCTGCTCGAAAAGGCTTTTTCTTATCATTAGTTTATGTTTTATCTATGGCAGTTGCTTATACTATAGCAGGAGTTCTTGCTGGATTATTTGGAGCTAATATCCAAGCGATGATGCAAAATCCTACTGTTTTAATCATTTTTGCTGGGGTATTTATAGCTTTAGCATTTTCACTCTTTGGATACTATTCACTAGAACTCCCACAAAGTTTCCAAAATAAGATCAATAGCCTCTCTGGCAATGGTGAGAAAAAAGGTGGAATTGTTGGTGTTGCGATTATGGGATTTCTTTCTGCTCTTATCGTAGGACCATGTGTTGCACCGCCACTTGCTGGAGCTTTAATGTATATAGGTCAAACAGGTGATGCAGTTCTTGGTGGAATGGCACTTTTTGTAATGTCAATAGGTCTTGGTGCGCCACTACTTCTAGTTGGAGCTGGAGCTGGTAAATATATGCCAAAACCTGGTGGATGGATGGAAACAGTCTCAAGAGTATTTGGTATCGTGATGTTAGCACTTGCAGTGTATATGCTTGATAGAATACTTGATCCTATGGTGATTATGTTTATTTGGGGTGTTTTATTTATTGGTGCTGGACTCTATATGCAAGAGTTTAAAAACATTATCGCTAAAACCATAGCAACTCTTATCCTAGTCTATGGTGTAGTTGTATTTGTAGGAGCTCTTAGTGGAGCTACAAATGTGCTCAAACCACTTGAAAAATTTACAAGTGGTGTAACAAGTGGTGAACAAGCGAATACTTTGGCGTTTCAAAAAGTTCATTCATTAGCAGAACTTAAAACTGCCGTAGAAGCTTCAAAAAAACCTGTACTAGTTGATTTTTGGGCTACTTGGTGTGTAAGTTGTAAAGAGCTTGATAACCTTACATTTACAGATCCTAAAGTGCAAGCAGAACTTTCAAAATATACACTTTTAAAAGCTGATGTATCAAATAATACTGAAGATGATAAAGCGATGATGAAAGAATTTAATGTATTTGGACCACCTGCACTGATTTTTTATAAAGATGGCAAGTTAGAAGAAAATAAAAGAATTGTAGGGTATAAAAATCCACAAGAGTTTTTAGAGATTATTACAAAATAATCTTATACCAAAATGTAAAAAGGGATTGGATTATTCCAATCCCTTTTTTTATCTCATTTTTTTAGAAATTGAATTAAAAGAGAGAGCCACATATAAGCAAAAAATACAGATTTTTGTTATTTGCTATAATGATTGTATATTAAAGTTTTTTATATTGATTTTCTTTGATAGCTTGTGTAATTAGTGGCAGAGAGAAGGGGATTCGAACCCCTGGACCCGTTAAGATCGCCGGTTTT
>CALMBI010000004.1 GCA_937860115.1 uncultured Arcobacter sp.
CTTCAAATAATATAGTCTGAAGTTTCACTTTTTGAGTTAGTAGCATATTTATTTTATGATTATTTTCTTTTAACATTTTATCAATTTGTTCTAAAATATTTTTACTAAATACACCTATAAGATTGTGGGTTTTGTTTTCTTCAGCACAAACAGTAACATCAAAATTACCAACAAAAGATTGATTGACAAGGTTTAAAATAGTCTCTTCTGTTACAAAAGGTGCATCAACAGTAATAATAAAAATCTTTTCTTCTTCCAAAGAATCAAAAATTGACTTTAAAGCTACCATTGGGGAATAAATTTCATTTGAATCATAAATAATGCTACAAATAAAATCAAATTTATCTGTTTTACTTGAGATATAAATATTTTGAAATATTTTAGATAATTTATTATGTTGAAACTCTATTAAAGTGGAAAAATTACCGAATGGAAGAAGTGATTTATCTTCTCCCATTCGACTACTTTTCCCACCACTTAAAATTACACAAGGAATATTTGTTATTTGTTCCATTTTCTACTTTGATGTTTTATTGTAAAGATTACTTTTATCATCGCAATCTCCATACCCTAAGATAATTCTATCTATTTCGATCACAACCGTAAACCAAATTATTGTACGATAGGAATTTAAAAATCAAGGCAGTCAAATAAATTAAATGCCTTAAAAATGATTTTTACATAATAATTTACAATTTCAACTCTAAAAATAATTTCTCATCGATATATGAAAATTTTTTGAATCAATTTTAAAAATGACCACTGAATATTCAATTTAATCATACCATAGAATTCTTTGCCGCTTACAATTGTTAGCCTTAAAGTTCTATTCTTCCAGAATTCTGTAATGACGCACAATTGTATAAACACAATGAAAAACTCAAAAAATATTGAATCTTTTTGCCCCTTGATAATTGTATGAGTTTTTATAGTAATTTTTGATTAATTTTCATAAAAAATTGAGAGATTAAATTATTTTCATGAAATGAAATTAATATTTCACATCACTTATTGGCAACTTAATAGAAAATTTTGCACCTATTTGTGTATTGACAGCACTTAGATCACCATCAAAATGGCTATGAATAATTTGCTTTGACATATACAGACCTATTCCTGTTCCTTGGGATTGATGTTTTGTAGTAAAATATGGATCAAATATTTTATCTTTTACATCTAAAGGAATCCCTCCTCCATTGTCTTCAATACTAATCTCAACATTATTCTCTACAAGTATAAGTTCTAAAACAACTTTTTTGCAATCCAAATTTTGTCCAATTAAAACATCTTTTGCATTATTTAAAATATTGATAATCACCTGTGACAATTCGCTTGGATATCCATAAATATAAGTATTGTGGACATAGTTTTTCATCAGTAAAACGACCAAATAAACTTATCAAAAAACTTTTTTTAGAATATTTCCAAGGTAAACAAACACTCAAACAACTTTCACACAAATATCACAAAAAAATCCCTTGGATTAAAAAGTATCTTGATGAGTATGAGCCAGATGAGATAAAAACTACACCTTCAAAAGTAATCATTGTTGCTGATGCAACTTTTTTTGGAAAGAGAAAAGATAAAATGGGAACTTTAGTATTCAAAGAGATTACAATTGCCCTACTCTACAATTATATAGAAGCTTTCAGTAAAATATTTGCGCTTCTTCGATGATATTTTAAGCAAGGTTAAATGAGTTATCTTGCCGTACAATAATTTCCGTTTACGGTTATCTACCCTATTCCCCTAACTTAGCCTTTTTATATTTTCTACTTTATACAACCATCAAAGAAACTTCACTACAATTGCGAAAATTTTTTAAGGAACATTTATGAATAAACGAACACTTAGCCTGTTAGCTTCTTCACTTCTAGCAACATCTGTTTTTGCGATTGATAAAGTAGCAATCTATGAAGCAATAACAAATGGAAAAACAACTGGGGAGATCTCAGTTTTTGCCACTCACAGCTCAAATGGTGGAACAACGACTGATAGTGGATACACTTTAGGATCAGCAACTCTAAACTATGAAACTAAATCGATAGAAGGATTTAAAGCGAACCTTGGATTTATATCAACTCAAGCATGGACAACTTCTCATAGCAATGACTTTGAAGGTGCACCATCTGCTATTTTAAATAGAGCAAATATTAGCTATGACACAGATGAATACACTATCATAGCTGGACGACAATCAATCGATCTAGAATGGGTAGGTGATGCACATGAAGCCGTTGTTGGTATAATCAAAACTATTCCAAACACAGATATCATAGTAGGATATACACATAGACAAGCTACTGATATAAACGATGGAGCATTAACAGATTTTACTACTATTGGTGATCATGGTGGAGCTCTTATCGATGCTACACACACATATAGTGATGGGACAAAAATCAACGCATTTATCATCGATGCACCTTCTGTTTTTACAGCTCTTGGAACAAAAGTAGAGACAAAACATATGGACTATAAAATCAAAGGTCAAATCGCTCTTACAAATGAAGATGCAGTAAATACTGATAATGGATCAGTTGTAGCAATTGATATCAATTATGATCTAAATGGTACAAAAATCAATAGTGGGATCATCAAAACTGGATCTAAAAATGGAATAGGACACTTAGCAGAACTTGGAGACAATCTCAATCCTCTTGATAGTGGCAATAAAGTGTATGGAGGAGATGGTAAAACAACTGATTGCACAACACTCTATGTGGGTGCTCAAACTATGATTGAAGCGTATGAGGTAGCTGGAATGATCGGCACAACAAGCTATAAAGACACAACAAACAACAAAACAGCAAGAGAGTCAGAGATCAATCTAAGTGTTTCAAGAGGGATCGATAAAAATATCGCTACAAATCTTTTAGTAGGAAATATTTTTGGTGACACATCAAATGAAAATAGCACTTACATAGAAGCTCAAATAGTTTATAGTTTTTAATCTTTCACACATAAGCTGGGTAAAAACTCAAGCTTATGACCTTCAAACCATACCCACAAAAAATCTACAAAATTTCAATAATCTAATCTTAACAAAACTTTAGGCATAATAACCCCATAACAAAGGTACCTAACTTTTTAGGTGCCTTTTGTAATGTTTAGAGAAATTTTATTTTAAAGGCTAAAACAATGTTACTCACTCCAGGACCTACACCAGTACCAGAATTTGTACGAGCTGCGATGGCAACTGAAACTCTTCACCACAGAACACCAGAATTTGAAGCGATATTTAAAAATACAAGAGAACTCCTTTTAGAGATCCTAGATATGCCAGAAGCTTTGATGCTAGCTTCTAGTGGAACAGGAGCTATGGAAGCTTGTATTATCAATCTTGCAAACAAAGCTATCACAGTCAATAGTGGGAAATTTGGGGAAAGATTTGGAAAAATCTGCAAAGCGATGAATATTCCAAATATTGAAATCAAAAATCCATGGGATACTCCTGTTTTGGCTGATGCAGTTATTGAACTTGTAAAAAATGATAGCGATATCGATGCGATTTGTATTCAGATTTGTGAAAGTGCTGGGGGTCTTAGACACCCTGTTGAAGAGATAGCAAAAAGGGTAAAAGAGATCAATCCAAATGTGATGATCATCGCTGATGGTATCACAGCTGTTGGTGTAGAAAAAATCGACACGACAAATATTGATGCACTTATCACAGGGAGTCAAAAAGCATTGATGCTACCACCTGGTCTTGCTATGATTGGACTAAGTAACAAAGCGGTTGAGAAAATTGAGGCAAATCCAAAAGGGTACTATTTCAATCTTGCAATTGAACTCAAAAATCAAAGAAAAAATACAACAGCTTGGACAGCAGCGACAACTCTTATCATAGGTCTTGGGGCTATTTTAGAAAAGATCAAAGCTGATGGATTTGATACACTGTATAGCGACACTGCGAAAAGAGCAAATGCTACAAGAGAAGCACTCAAAGCTATTGGTCTTCCAATCTATCCAAAAACTCCAGCTGATGCTATGACTACAATCTATAGCGAAAAAGCAAACGAAATCAGAAAAATCTTAAAAAACAAATACGATGTCAATATCGCTGGTGGACAAGATGACTTAAATGGGAAGATTTTTAGAATCAACCATATGGGTCTAGTTGCACCTTTTGAAGCTGCTTGGGCGGTAAATGCGGTTGAAAAAACTCTTGCAGATTTAGGAATTCGAACATTTGATGGAACTGCAAACAAAGTGTTTATGGAGAACTTTTTTTAATGATTTTTGAACATGAAATCCCGCAAGGGTGTCGATTATATTTTGGAAAATCTGCAAAACTCAAAAGAGTTTTGGAAGCTACTGTAAGTGATTTTTTGATGCAAGAGGGATTTGAAGAGATCGTCACTCCAAATTTTTCTTATACAAGTCACCAAAGTATCGATGATGAAACAAAACTAATCAAGATGAGCGATGTGGATAATAATCAACTCACTTTAAGAGCTGATAGTACACTTGATGTAGCAAGAATCATCACAAAAAGACTAGGAAGAACAACAGATCATAAAAAATGGTTTTATATCCAACCAATCTTTATCTATCCATCGAGTGAAAACTATCAAATAGGATGCGAGTGGCTTGAACATGAAGAGATAAGTGATCTAATCAATCTTGCTAGTAAAATTTTTGAAACATTGAAAATAACACCACTTTTACAAGTAGCAAATATCAATATCCCAAAAATAATCGCTAACGAATTAGATATTCCACTAGATTATTTTAAAAATGGAGAGATCAATAAACTCTTTGATTTAAAATTAGAGTGGCTTGATTGTTTGATCTATGCACAAAATAAAGGTGATTTGGAAAAGCTTTATCATAAATTGCCACAATCACTCAAAAAAGAGGTGATGAAACTGATCAATATCATCAGTAAAATAGAGTATAAAAATGCAACTATTTCACCACTGTATTATGATAGTATGAAGTATTATGATGATATCTATTTTAGAGCAATTGAAGGAAATGAAACGATTGCTAAAGGTGGAAGTTATAAAAGTGAAGGTGTAGAATCTTTGGGATTTGCACTTTGTACAGATAATTTACTAAAAATTTTGGAAGAATAAAAGAGAGGATAAGAATATGAGTAAAGCAGATATTATAGTAGGGATTCAATGGGGAGATGAAGGAAAAGGAAAGATAGTTGATAAACTAGCTCAAGAGTATGATGTGGTATGTAGAAGCCAAGGTGGACACAATGCTGGGCATACTATTTGGGTAGATGGAGTACGATATGCACTTCACTTAGTTCCATCTGGTATCTTAAATCCTAAAGCTGTCAATGTTATCGGAAATGGTGTAGTACTTAATCCACCATCGATCATCAAAGAGATGGAGCAATTTGAAAACTTACAAGGAAGACTATTTATCAGTGAAAAAGCTCAGTTGAATCTGCCTTATCACTCTTTAATCGATATCGCTAGAGAAAAACTCAAAGGTGATAGTGCGATCGGTACAACAGGAAAAGGGATCGGACCTGCTTATGCAGATAAAATCAATAGAGTTGGACATAGAGTAGGTGAACTTTTAAACCCTACAAAACTATATGAAAACATCTTAAGTTATTTTGCACAAAATAAGATTATCTTTGATGCTTTAGAGATTACACTTCCAAGCAATGAAGAGATGAAAGCACAAATAGATGAGTATTCAGCAAAACTTTCACCTTTTATCATCAATACGACTAATTTTGTATGGGATGCTTTAGAAGAGAATAAAAGAGTGTTACTTGAAGGAGCTCAAGGAACAATGCTTGATATCGACCATGGGACTTATCCTTATGTAACAAGTTCAAACACTGTAAGTGCTGGTGCTTGTACTGGACTTGGTCTGAATCCAAAAGATATCGGAACTATCACAGGGATCACAAAGGCATATTGTACAAGAGTTGGAAATGGACCTTTCCCTAGTGAAGATTTTGGTGATGATGGTGAAAAAATGGCATCAGTTGGAAAAGAATTTGGAACAACAACAGGGAGAAAAAGAAGATGTGGTTGGTTTGATGCGGTTGCAGTAAAATATGCAAGCAGACTCAATGGTTGTGATCAATTAGCACTCATGAAACTTGATGTTCTTGATGGATTTGAAACGATTAAAATTTGTGTCGCTTATGAACTGGGTGGGGAAAGAATCGACTATGTTCCAAATGATCTTGAAAATGTAAAACCTATCTATGAAGAGATCAAAGGTTGGGAAAGTGTTGTTGGATGTAGAGAATTTGAAAAACTTCCAAACGAAGCAAAAGAATATATCGCAAAAATTGAAGAAGTAACAAAAACAAAAGTAGGAATCATCTCAACTTCACCTGAGAGAGAAGATACAATTATAAGATAAAAAAGAAGTTAGAAAGAAATAGAATATAAATTAAGGGATATATACAATGAAACTAAAAAAACAACATGCAAACTTTTTAGCTAGAAAAATAACAAAAGATTTAATCAATAGCGACTTTATAGAGCTAAGAAAAGATAGAATGGCAATTATTGAAGAATGTGAAAGAATACTTCTTGAAGATATCGAAAAAGAGATCAAACTTGATGAACAAGTGAATATCATCTTAGAAAATATGGAAGAGGATATCCAATTTTATAATGCCGATTTCAAACAACTTTTTTGGATGACAAAAAAAAGATTAGCAAATGAATTTGATGTTAATCTTAACTTTGAAGATAGATTCTCAAATATTGCTCATAATATTATGGATTTTTTATACGAAGAAGACTTTATCCACTTTACAGTTTCTGATAACCAAGTGAAAAATCTCATTTCAAATGCCATTAGCGCTTTTATGAAAGGGTACGATGAAGCTGATAGTTTAGCGTATGAAAAAATTAAAAATTATAAACGAAAACTGATCCCTGGAACTGAGGATTATGATCTAATCTTCAAACGACTCTACGAGGAAGAATTAATCAAAAAAGGATTGCTATAATGGAAAAAGTTTACATATATCTTGAAAATGGTACGTTTTTAGAAGCAAATAGTTTTGGAGCAAGTGGTACAAGTGTTGGGGAGATCGTATTTAATACTTCTCTAACAGGTTATCAAGAGATCACTACAGATCCTAGTTATGCTGGACAATTTATCACTTTTACTATGCCTGAGATCGGTAATGTAGGTGTAAATAGTGCAGATAATGAATCAAAGGTAACTTATTGTAAAGGTGTATTAGTAAGAGCGTACAATGAAGCTTACTCAAACTTTAGAGGGGAAAAATCTTTAGCAGCACTTTTAAAAGAACAAAATGTTCTTGGGATTTGCGATATCGATACAAGATTTTTAACTAAAATGATCAGAGATGAAGGGGCTATGATGATGATTGCATCAACTGAGATCTCTGATATGGAAGAACTCAAAAGAATTTTAAGTGAGAGTCCACGAATTGAAGATATCAACTATATCGAACAAGTAAGTACAAAAGAAGCATATATTCACAAATATGGCGCTTGGAATCATGATATCTTGGATTATAATAAAGCTGTAATGAGTGATAAAAAAGTTGTTGTTTTAGACTTTGGAGTAAAAAGAAATATTTTAAATGAACTTGTAGAAGCTGGATTAGAGGTTGAAGTCCAACCAAATACATTTCAAGCAGATGATCTGATCGCTCGATTTAAAGCTGGTGAAATTGGTGGGATTTTTTTAAGTAATGGTCCTGGGGATCCTTTGACTTTAACAAATGAAAAAGCACAAATCCAAAAACTTATAGACAAAAATATTCCTATGTTTGCTATTTGTCTTGGACACCAAATGCTCTCAATTGCTCATGGACACGATACTTATAAATTAAAATTTGGTCAACATGGTGGAAACCATCCTGTTGGAAATGAATCAAAAACAGTTGAAATCACAGCGCAAAATCACAACTATAATGTTCCAGATAGTATTACAGAGATCGCAGATGTTACTCACATCAATCTTTTTGATAATACTATTGAGGGTGTAAGATACAAAAATAAACCAATATTTTCTGTTCAACATCACCCAGAAGCGAGCCCAGGGCCACATGAAAGCAAATATATTTTTAAAAAATTTGCTGATATCGTTCAAGTTTCAAAATAGAAATTAAATAGATTATATGAAACATTTTACTTTTTCTTTTATAGTCGCTGCGATCGGTTTTATGATCGCAGGATGGTGGGGATACTTAAATGGTGGAGTATCACTTGCACTTGGTATGATATGGCTAGCACTTGTTTTATCTGTGATGGAAGTGTCACTCTCTTTTGATAATGCAGTGGTAAATGCATCAATCTTAAAAGATTGGGATGAGTGGTGGCGAATGATCTTCCTGACTGTTGGGATGATTGTAGCTGTATTTGGTATGCGGTTACTTTTTCCTCTAGTTATAGTCGCATTTACTGCAGATATGAGTATTATGGGTGTGTGGGATTTAGCGATCTCTAATCCAAACGAATATTCTGCTAAACTGATCTCTCATCATGCAGAAGTATCTGTGTTTGGCGGAATGTTTCTTTTGATGGTATTTTTACATTTTATCTTTGATAGTGAACGAGAAATCCATTGGTTAGGTATAGTAGAAGAGAAACTTGGAGTGCTTGGAAGGGTTGAGACGATCTCAATTTTTGTTGCACTTGTTGTTCTGCTTTGTACACTCTCTCTTGTTGATGAAGCAGAAAAGTTACGAGTATTATTAGCTGGAATCTGGGGTCTTGTGATCTTTGTTGGGATAGATATGCTTGGAAATCTTCTACAAAATGAAAAAGAGGATTTGGATGCTGCAGATTTAGTAAAAAAAGGGACAATTGGTGGATTTATTTATCTTGAAGTTCTTGATGCTTCGTTTTCATTTGATGGAGTGATTGGAGCATTTGCTATTACAAAAGATATCGTAGTGATCATGGTAGGACTTGGAATTGGAGCTATGTTTGTACGATCAATAACAATCTATCTTGTAGAACAAGGGACACTTTCAGAGTATAGATACTTAGAGCATGGTGCTCATTATGCTATTGGTGTATTAGCTGCTATTATGCTTTTAAGCCTCCAATTTCATATTCCTGAGGTTGTCACTGGTCTTATTGGTATCATACTAATTGGACTCTCTCTTTGGTCATCTGTAAAATACAATAGACAACAAAATCAAATCTAGATTTTTCTAGATTTGAAAGGATTTCTGTGCCTTTCCTTCTCAAAAGATATTATTTCAAATCATCACAAAAAATACAATTTTTACTACAAAACGAATTGCATTTCGATCGTAGCACAGCTCAAAGACTACTTTCAAAAGGGAGAGTCTTTGACAAAGATGGTAAGACTTTATTATATGGGGAGATTCCGCAAGAAGATTTTATAGATGTTGCTACTTTTGAAGGGCAGAGTAGAGGACTCAAACCTCTTTTTACTTGTGAAGATTTTGCCATCTTTGATAAACCTTCTGGAGTTCCTGTCCATCCTGTATCTAAAAAAACAGAATATTCTTTACTTGATGAGATACGATATCACTTTGGAGAAGATGCAAATCTTGCTCATAGAATCGATCAAGAAACTTCTGGTCTTGTGCTCATAGTACGAAATAAGAAAAGTGATATGATCCTAAAAGAGATGTTTGTAGAAAAAAGATACGAAAAAAAATACCTCGCTTTAGTAGATGGAAAAATTGAAAATAATCTTATCATCGATACTCCAATAGAGAAAGAAAATGGAGCTATTGGAGTTCGAATGATCGTGAAAGAGGATGGGAAAGAATCGCTTACTTTGATTAGACCTCTAAAATATCATGAAGATTCAAATCAAACATTGGTGGAAGCAAATCCAAAAACAGGAAGACAACATCAAATAAGGGTTCATCTGCATAGTATAGGACATACTATTGTTGGTGATCCAATTTATGGAATCAATGATACTATAGCAGATAAATATCTTTGCAAAACTTTGAGTGAAGAGGAGCGAAAAATCTATATGAAATGTGATAGGTTGATGCTTCATGCGAAAAGTTTAGAATTTAGCTATTTGGGAATAGAATATAAATTTATTTCAAAACAATTTTTTGATTAAGGGAGAAAAGATGGCAAATATAGCAGTAATTGGAGCAGGGAAATGGGGAGAGGCTCTCCATTTTGCACTTTCGCAGAACAATGAAGTGCTGATCACCTCAAGAACAAAAAGAGATATCAAAAACTTTGTTTCACTTGACGTTGCTTTACAAAGCAACTATCTTATAATAGCTATTCCAGCTCAAAGTGTGCGACAATGGCTCAAAGAGAATTTTATTTACAATGGACAAAAAGTTTTAGTAGCTGCAAAAGGGATAGAAGCAAGTACAGGCTCTTTTTTAAAAGAGATTTATGAAGAGTATGTGCCAAGTACTCATCTTGGATTTATTAGTGGTCCATCATTTGCTAGTGAAGTTATGAAAGGTCTTCCAACTGCACTTGTTTTAAACTCTTCAAGTAAACAGTTTTATGACGAGTTTACTCCATTTTTCCCAAATTTTATTAAAACATATTATAGTGATGATGTGATAGGTGCTGAGATAGCTGGAGCTTATAAAAATGTTTTAGCTATTGCTAGTGGAATTTGTACAGGACTTGCTCTTGGACAAAATGCGAGTGCAAGTTTGATCTCTCGAGGACTAGTAGAGATGGAACGATTTTCTAAATATTTTGGGGAAACCAAAACAGAAACATTTATAGGGTTAAGTGGAGCAGGAGATCTTTTTTTAACTGCTTCATCAGTTCTCAGTAGGAATTATCGAGTTGGACTTGGGTTAGCACAAAATAAACCACTTACACAAATTTTAGAGGAGCTTGAAGAGGTTGCTGAGGGAGTAAAGACAAGTGAAGCGATCTATAATTTATCTTTAAAATTTGGGATCTATACGCCAATAGCGAGGGAAGTAAAATTGATTTTAGATGGTAAAAATCCAAAAGAAAGCCTCAAAGATCTCCTAAAAAGTTGACAAAAATATTATAATTAAAATTGTTTTTTTAATAATTTTTAATGTAAAATTTTTTCAAATTAAAATACGAGGATTCAAAATGAATAAAATTGTAAGAAATTCTCTTCTATCTGTAGTTGCTGTAACTTTTATCACAGGTTGTGGGAAAAATGAACTTGACATCGCTCAATATCCAAATAAAATCAACACTATGGTGCAGATTCCAGAAGTGTGCCAACCACAATATAAATCAGCATTTCCTACAGTTGCGGTGATTGATTTTACAAATAACTCAACTTTTGGAAAAGCAGATATTACGAATGCTAACTCTCAAACTGATAGTGCTGCTATCGTTGGTGTTGGTGTTGGACCAAGTGGTTTTGTAGCAGGTGGAGCAAGCTCATCAAATACTCAATCAAATAGTGAAAAAAGATCAGTTGATGCAAAATTATCTGAATCATTAACTGGACCAATTGAAACACTTATTGTTAATTCGGGTGGAGCGAAACTTTTGAGTAGAAGTGATATGGATAAAATAAATACTGAACTTAAATTTCAAGATAGTGGTCTTGTGGATCCATCCTCAGTAGTAGAGTTTGGAAAGCTATCTGGAGCGAAATATATTGTTACAGGTTCGATTGATAATGTTGAACAAAAATATAGAGATAATGCTGCAGCAGGGAAAGCTGCAGGCGATGCAACAAAAAATTCTGATAACAATGCAGTGAAACTAATAGGGTTGTTAATACAAGCTGGAACGAGTATGACAGATGGAATGATTATTACCAGTAAGATGACTGTAAAAATTCTTGATGTACAAACTGGGCAAGTTGTATTTACAAAACAACTTGAAAAATCTGCGAATATTGGAAAAATTAGAAATCCAAACTACGATCAAGTTGTAGGTGGAATTAAATCAGCAATGCTTGAAGCACTTCCAGAACTTGAAGGTGATTTTGCTGATTATTTTGCTGTTAAAGGATATATTACTCAACTCAAAGCAAAAGATAAAAATGTTATTGCACAAGTGAATATTGGAAGAGATTTAAAGGTTGCTGAAAATCAAATCTTCAAAGTACTTAATTTTGATGCTTTAACTGATCCATTCAGTGGTAAAGAGAGTTGTGATATCTCTATGAGCGCTATCAAACTACGAGCAACGAATCAAATCACACAAGATAAAACTTGGGCTACAATAGAAGATGGTGATGGAACAACTTTAAAAGTGGGACAATTAGTACAAAAATCACATGAAAAGGCTGGCTTTGCAATACCTAAATTTTAAAAAATCATTAGCAACACTTTCAATAGCACTTGCTTTTAGTGGTTGTATTGGTGGAACAGCTAAAAAAGAGGTGCCTCTCCCACAATGGTACCTTCAAGCTCCAAACAATACGGCTCAATTTTTGTATGGTGAGGGGGAAGGAAGTAGTATCGAAGAAGCAAAACAAAATGCTTTAAATAATATGGCTTCAAGACTAGTTGTATCTGTTTCTTCAACAATCGATTCGTCTACAAGATCAACTACCTCAGATAATGGAAGTAGTTACTCTAAAGATGTTTCAAAAAATGTAAAAGTAGAAGTTCAAAAAATCAAATTTACAAACGCTACCGTTAAAAATAGTGAAATGGTAAATGGTAAATTGTATACACTTATGGAAGTGAATCGTCCTTTACTTTTTGCTCAAAAAAAGGGTGAATTTGATTCTAAAGATGCTAGAGCTGAAGAACTCTACTCTACTGTAGATGGTAAAGCAAAACTTGATCAGATACATATCTTACAAGATATCTATCCACTTTTAAAAGAGGCAAAAACTCAAACTATTGTTTTAAATGCTATTAATAATAGTTTCCCATATACAATCTATACAAAAAAATATGATGAATATATGGATAGATTAGATGCTATTAAAAGAGAGTGTGTGATCAATGTAAAAACGAATACAGATGAGAAATATTTTGCTGATAATCTAGTTGATCTACTCAATCAAAATAAATTTAGAATCTCTGATACAATGGCTAAAAGTGATATTATAATTGATATAAAAACTTCACCAAAATATAGCATAACAAGTGGTTGGAATATAGCAAAAGTATCAACAACACTTTCAGTAATATCTGATGGAAAAGTTGTTTCAAATAAAATTATCGCAACTGTCGGAAGATCTTCGACATCCCAAGAGAGTGCACTAGAAGATGCATCAAAAAAATTTAGAAGTGAAATAGAAAAACAAACACTTGATAGTGTAATCTTTTCAAAATAAAACTTTTTAGCAAGCTGATTAAAGTCAGCTTTGCTATAATCACCCCATGAAACAAATTGCTATCATCGCACCAACAGCTTCAGGTAAAACTGCTCTCTCAATCAAACTAGCACACCAAACAAATAGTATTATCTTATCACTTGATAGCCTTTCTATTTATAAAGAGATCGATATAAGTTCAGCCAAACCAACCTTACGTGAGAGAGATGGAATTGTTCATTTTGGAATCGATGAGATCTATCCAGATGATAAATTTGATGTTGTAAAATTTATTGAAATCTATACTAAAGCCAAAAAGTATGCATCTGCAAATAGAAAAAATCTTATCATTGTTGGGGGAACAGGTTTTTATCTCAAAGCTATGATAGATGGAATATCTCAAAGCCCAAATATTGCAAAACAAACCCAAGATATAATAAATGAAAAACTTACCAATCTAGAGCAAACTTATAATTTTCTCTATCAACTTGATCCAAAATATATGAGTTCTATCAAACCACAAGATAGCTATAGAATAGAAAAAGCCTTAGGTATCTATCTTGAAACTTCACTTCCACCAAGTCAATATTTTGTACAAAATCCTCCACTTATCACTATCAAAAGAGATGAAATTGATCTCTTTGAGATCGTTTGGGATAGAGATGAACTTAGAAAAAGGATAGCACTTCGAACAAAAATCATGATAGAAAGTGGACTTATTGATGAAGCTATTTTTTTAGAGCAAAAATACTCAAGAGGTATAGCCCCTATGGTTTCAATAGGACTTAAAGAAGCATTAGAGTACCTTGATGGGAAAATAAATAAACAAAGATTAGAAGAAAAAATAGCTTTTGCTACAAATGGTTTAGCAAAAAGACAAAGAACTTTTAACAATGGACAATTTTCAAATGTTATCCAAGATGAGTTAGCTAATTTAGAAAACACAATACTCAAATATTTTTAATTTGTATTAATACCCATTTGGCTAATATACCCACTATGAAATTGATCATTTTTGACATGGATGGCACACTGATAGATAGTGGAAATGTTATCTCAAACACTATCAACTATGTAAGAGAAAATTTAGGGCTTGAACCAATCCCTAAAGAGATAATGCTTCAAGCTATGAATGATCCATCAATTAATAGTAGCGATTATTTTTATGGTACAGAGCACTTTACAGATGAGCAAACAAAACTCTTTACAGAATACTATGATGAACATTGTATAAGCGATATTGTTTTGTATGATGGCATAAAAGAGTTACTTGATGAACTTAAAAATGAGTATCATCTCAGTGTAGCAACAAATGCAAATAGCGGATATGCAAAAAAAATGCTTGAGTTTTTAGGAATTTTAGATCATTTTAGTTTTATTGCTGGGGCTGATATGGTTACACATCCAAAACCTAAAGGTGAAATGTTATCTTTAGTATGTGAAACTATAGGGACAAAAAAAGAGTGTTCGATCCTTATTGGCGATAGTAAAAAAGATCTCTATGCTGCAAATGATTATGGTATTGAGTGTATACTTGTTAACTGGGGATTTAGTGAAGAACTCAGTGAAGCTGTTGAAACAATTGAAAATTTAAAAAGTGAGATAAAAAAAAGAATATGAAAATAATAATACCATTTGATAGTGATGATTTAGAAGAAGCAAAAATAGCTTCTGTTGCGGATGCGAGCCATTGGCTTTGTTTTGAAATGAATGAAGGGAAAGCGCAAAATGAGACTTTTTACAATTCATGGGAAGAGATAGAAGATTTTATTGATATCGTAATCGTTAAAGATCAGAGTGAATATGTCTGGCCTTTTATGGAAAAAAATATCGCTGTTCTTGTTGCACCAATGCAAAGATATTTTGAAGATATCGTTGAAGCGTATATCTTCAAAGAATTATATGATCTCAATATATAGTTCATTAATAAATACAATAGGATAAATATGAAAAAAACACTTTTTTATGTAGGATTATTTGCTAGTACTCTTTTAGCAAGTGAAAATAATATGCAATATCTTGACGAATCTAAAATGGATTATAACGATCCTAGAATTTTTATAGGTGTTGATGGTAGTTATAATTATCAACTTACAAGTGATTCTTTAGATAAAAGTCTGCTTGGATATAGTGTCTATGCTGGTATTCCTATATCAGATGTTGAACTTATAGTAAAAAAAACTATCGCAAACTCAAATAACTTAGAGTTAGACACACAAAATCTTACACTTAACTTTCCAATCAGTGGAACAGGATCTAGAATGGTCTATTTAGGTATTTTAGGTGGTGATGCAAAAGTTACGTACAATAGCTCTACAGTTAGTGGCCATAATCTAAGTGAAACATCTTCAAAAGGAACTTTTTATGGAGCTCACTGGGGGAAAAGATACAAATACTCTCAAAACTGGTTTGGAAGGATGGAATTTGAATATCTAAGCTATGATATCAAAACTCCAAAAACCACAACTGGTTCTCTTGATATTAACAGCAATTTTTCTTTTATTTACGGTATGGAATATAGATTCTAAAAAGTTTCATCATATCAATACAATACCCAATAAAAAAGGGGAAGCGATTATTCACTTCCCCTTTTCTTATTAAAAATGAGACTAAACTAGATCACACCCTTTTTCACCAGCAATAATCTCTCCAATAATGTATCCATCAGTATTTGCTAAAACATCCTCTACATTAGATGGATTTACAACAAAAATCATCCCTACACCCATATTAAATGCTCTAAACATCTCATGCTCTTCTACATGTTGTCCCATAAGTTCAAATATTGGTAATACTCTTAATTTTGATTTTTCAACCTTTGCTCTTAAGTTATCTGGCAATACTCTTGGAAGATTTTCAATAATTCCCCCACCAGTAATATGTGCTAAAGCATTGATTTTTTCTTTGTTTGCTTTGAACTCTTTTACATAGATTCGTGTTGGTTCAAGAAGTGTATCAATTAATGTTCTTCCATTGAAATCATCTTCAAATTTCATCCCTAATTTATCAAATAATAGTTTTCTAACCAAACTAAATCCATTTGAATGAACTCCTGAACTAGGAAGAGCGATAAGAATATCTCCAGCTTTTACCTCATCTATTCTATTCATTTGAGATTTTTCAGCTATCCCTACACAAAATCCAGCAAGGTCAAAGTCACCCTCTTTATACATCCCTGGCATCTCTGCAGTTTCACCACCAATAAGTGCACATTCACTTCTAATACAACCCTCAGCGATCCCTTTTACCACTTGAGTAGCTTCTTCCACTTCAAGTTTTGCTGTTGCATAGTAGTCTAGGAAAAATAATGGCTCTCCAAAATTACAAAGCAGGTCATTTGTACACATAGCAACTAGGTCTATTCCCACTGTATCAAATTTTTTGCTATCAATTGCAAGTTTTAGTTTTGTACCTACACCATCAGTTCCAGCTAAAATAACAGGCTCTTTATATCCTTTTGGGAGTTCAAAAGCACCAGCAAATGAACCAATCCCACCAAGTACTCCAGGGATTCTTGTCGCTTTTACATATGGTTTAATATTTTCAACGAAGCTATTTCCAGCATCGATATCAACTCCAGCATCTTTATATGAAATTGTACTCATTTCAGTAATCCTTTACTTTTCTATTTAAAGCGATTATATCCAAAAGGTGCTTAGACTTATTTTTTCAAGATTTTAGAAGAGTTTTGAAAAAAGATTCATAATAAAAACTAATATTGTTTCTATTTGTAACAAAAGAAAAAAAGATCACTAAAAAAGTAACAAAAATCTTACAATGCTATACAAATGCTATTTACAAAATTTAGACTTGCTACGAAACTAAAAAAAAGGAGAAAAAATCATGGATAAATCAATGATTGAACAAATCAAAAATAATCCAAAGTACCAAGAACTTGTTTCTAAAAGAAGTTCTTTTGCTTTAAAATTGACAATTGTTATGCTTGTAATGTATTATGCATTCATCTTAGTAATTGCATTTAACAAAAATTTACTAGGTGCTAGCTTAAGTGGTGGAGTGACTACTGTTGGGATTCCTGTTGGAATTATCATCATAGTTGTCTCTTTCATCTTAACTGGTATCTATACAAGTAGAGCAAATGGGGAGTTTGATGACTTAACAAATGCTATCAAAAAAGATGTAGCAAAGGGAGAGAAATAATGAAGAAGCTTTTATTATTGTTGACATTATTTGCAGTAAGTGCTTTTGCTGCTGGTGATATGGGTGTTGAAGGACAAAGAGGGGTAAATATGGCTGCTATCACTATGTTTATTATCTTTGTAGGTGCAACATTAGGAATCACATACTGGGCTGCTAGAAGAACGAAAACTGCAAAAGATTTCTATACAGCAGGTGGAGGAATCACTGGTTTCCAAAATGGTTTAGCGATCGCTGGAGATTATATGTCTGCTGCATCATTCCTAGGAATCTCTGGAATGGTTTATATGAAAGGATATGATGGTCTTATCTATTCTATTGGTTTCCTTGTTGGTTGGCCAATTATTCTTTTCATGGTTGCAGAACAACTTAGAAATCTTGGAAAATATACATTTGCGGATGTTGCTTCTTATAGATTAAGCCAAAAAGAGATTAGAATTCTTGCTGCTGTTGGATCACTTTTAACTGTTGCATTGTATCTTATTGCACAAATGGTTGGAGCTGGACAATTAATCAAAGTTCTTTTTGGTCTTGATTATGAGGTTGCTGTTGTACTTGTTGGGATTCTTATGATCCTTTATGTTACATTTGGTGGGATGCTTGCAACTACTTGGGTACAAATAATTAAAGCTGTTCTTTTACTCTCTGGTGCTTCGTTTATGGCTTTAGCTGTATTATCACACTATGGTTTCTCATTAGAGGCACTTTTTGCACATGCTGTTGATGTAAAACAAGCTCTTGGTATAAAAGCTACTGAAGCTCTTCAACTTGCTCAAGAAGCGAATGCTACTGCTGCTATGTCTGGTGATCCAGTTGCTGCAACAAAAGCTGCTGAAGATTTAGCTAATGCTGCTAAAGCTGCTAAAGCTGCAAATATTGATATTATGGCTCCAGGTGGACTTGTAAGTGATCCTGTTTCTGCTATCTCTTTAGGGATTGCTTTAATGTTTGGTACTGCTGGTCTTCCACATATCTTAATGAGATTCTTTACAGTTGCTGATGCAAAAGAAGCTAGAAAATCTGTATTCTTTGCTACAGGGTTTATTGGATATTTCTATATCTTAACATTTATCATTGGATTTGGTGCTATCGTTTTAGTTTCTCAAAACCCACAATATTTTGATGAAGCTGGTAAACTTATCGGTGGAACAAATATGGCTGCTATCCACTTATCACAAGCTGTTGGTGGTGACTTATTCTTAGGATTTATCTCTGCGGTTGCGTTTGCTACAATCTTAGCGGTTGTTTCTGGACTTACACTAGCAGGTGCTTCTGCTGTTTCACATGACCTTTATGCAAATGTTTTTGCAAAAGATAAAGATGAAGCAAAAGAGATGAGAGTTTCTAAAATCGCTACAATTGCTCTTGGTATCATTGCAATTATCTTAGGGATTGCATTTGAGAAACAAAATATTGCATTCATGGTTGGTCTTGCATTTGCTATTGCTGCATCTTCAAACTTCCCAGTGTTATTCCTTTCAATCTTCTGGAGTAAATTAACTACTAGAGGTGCTGTAATCGGTGGATCTTTAGGTCTTGCTGTTGCTGTTGTACTTGTGATCCTTGGGCCTGCTGTATGGGTTGATACTTTAGGGAACAAAGAAGCGATCGTTGGAATTAAATATCCAGCTATATTCTCTGTAACAACTGCATTCATAGCAATCTGGTTCTTCTCAATTACTGATAACTCTGAAAGAGCAAGAATTGATAAAGAAGGTTTTGAAGCTCAAAATATTAGATGTCAAACTGGTATTGGTGCTGATGGAGCAACTGCTCACTAAGCCCACCTTCTAAAAAATAAAAAAGCCCCAGAGTAAAATCTGGGGCTTTTTTTATCTCTTCTTATTTGCTATGAGGAATAAAAAAGGCAAGATATTCAAAATACCTTGCCTTCAATATAAGATTTATTAGTAGTTATTCAGTGATTTTAGAAATCAACTCTTTTGCATTGTTTAAAGCTACTTCTGAACTCTCTTTATCAAAAGTAAGTGCTACTGCCATTCTTCTTCCAATATGAGTTTGTGGTTTACCAAATACCCTTACAAAAGAGTTTTTTGTAAAGAGTGTATTATCAATATCTATAGCAGGTATAAATGTATCTGTTGTACTTTTATAAGCTGCACTAGCACCTGCTCCATAAGTGATAAAATCAAGTGGAAGTCCTAAAACTGCCCTTACATGAAGTGCAAATTCACTTTGAGATTGAGTAATCAAAGTAACCATCCCAGTATCGTGTGGTCTTGGACTTACTTCACTAAAATAAACATCATCACCTTTTACAAAAAGTTCAACTCCAAAAAGTCCTCTTCCACCTAGTCCATCAGTGATTTTTTGAGCAATCTCTATAGCTTTATTTTTTGCTATTTCGCTCATCTGCATTGGTTGCCAAGAAAAGATATAATCTCCATCTTTTTGGATATGCCCAATTGGCTCACAAAAAACTGTTCCCGTTTCATTTCGCACAGTTAAAAGGGTAATCTCATAGTCAAAAGTGATAAACTCCTCAACGATAAGTTCACTTGCATCTCCCCTTGCTTCTTTTGCAAGTTCCCATGATTTTTCTAAATCTTCGCTACTTCTAGCTACACTTTGTCCATGTCCACTACTACTCATAACTGGTTTAATTACACAAGGAAATCCCATAAGATTTGCAGCTTCTTTTAATCCTTCAAAAGTTGTAACAAATTTATATCCACTTGCAGGAAGTTGCAACTCTTCACAAGCAAATACTCTGATATTTTTTCTGTTCATTGTTTTATTTACAGCTTCTGCATTTGGAATCACATGAAATCCATCTTTTTCTGCCTCAAAAAGAGCAGCTATACTTATAGCCTCAACTTCTGGTAAAATAAAATCTGGTTTCTCTTTTCTTATCACATCAAGAAGTTGCTCTTCATTTTTCATATTGACTACATACGATCTATTTGCCACAAGGTGAGCTGGTGCATTTGCATAACTATCAACTGCAACTGTCTCAATCCCTAATCTTTGTGCTTCAATAACCACTTCTTTTCCAAGTTCTCCACTTCCAAGAAGCATAATTTTTGTACTATTTGCTTTTAATGGTGCTGTAAATTTCATATTTTTCCTTTTTATTTCTATAAATATATGGCTTAATTGTACCAAAAAATAGCTCTATTTTAGGAGTTAATCACTATAATCAACCAAATGAATTTAAGGACTTTACAACGATGAATATCTATCTTTTAGGAGATAAAAGCGTACCACCTGCTCTAAATTTACCAATGTTAGAGATACAATACCTCTCTCCTTCGATAGATTTAGAATTGTATGATGCACTTATTTTTACATCTAAAAATGGTATTTTTGGAATAGATAACATAACCTCTCTATGGAAAGAGAAAAATTCTTATGCAATAGCTTTACAAACAGCCAAAATTATTGATGAATGTAATGGAAAATTAGCTTTTATAGGTGAAAAAGGTCATGGAGATGCGTTTGCAAAAGAGTTAATTCCTCATCTAAAAAATAAAAAAGCTTTATATATTAGAGGAAAAGAGGTAGTATCCAATTTGGTTACCATTTTAAAAGAAAATGATATTGTTTGTGATGAACTTATCGTCTATGAAACTATTTGCAAAAAATATGAAAATAAACAATCTCTTCCAAAAGATTCTATTATTATTTTTTCCTCTCCTTCGACTATAAAATGTTTCTTGGAAAATTATAGTTGGGATGAAAATTTTAGAGCTATAGCAATTGGGAATACAACTGCAAAATATTTTCCACCACATATTAAGCCAATTATTTCAGATTTCACATCACTTGAAAGTTGTGTCAAAAAAGCAATTGAGGTATTATCTTAAATTATGGCTAGTGTTGGAAAATGTCCTTATTGTAAAAACGGTATCATTTCCTATGAAAAAAAAGTCGTTCGCGGAAAAAATACAAAAGTGTACACTTGCTCAAATGCTTCTTGGAAGAGTGAAGATGGAGAGATGTTTGAACTCTCACCAACCGCAACCTGCTCTTTTCGTATTTGGGGAAATGCTCTTTTAAAATGGGGCAAAAAAGGGATTGGACCAAATGAAGTAAAAAATCTTCTTAGTGGCAAAGATGTTGTTGTAAGACTTTTTAGTTACCACACAAAAAAAGAGTATTTCAAATATATCACACTTGATAGAGAATATGGGATAAGTGTCCTTTGGGATTTGGAAGTAGAAAATGAGTATAATAAAGAAAATGAAGAATAGGGAAATAATATGAAAGTTGAATTATTACAACACTCGTCATTAGCTATCTGTGCTACTGCGATAAGAACATGTTGGCAAAGTTTTGATAAAAGTGATAATGGTGGACCAGCTGATTGTGCACTTATAGATAGGGTAGGAAATAAGTTTAAACATGCTTCAACATTAGAACATCTCACATATACATTTTATATTAGTGGAATAAGTCGAGCACTATTGCAAGAATTAGCAAGACACAGAATGGCATCTCCAAGTGTAAAATCTACAAGATATACACTCAAAGAATTAAAAGATGAGATAAGTTTTACAGATGGTATGTCGATGATAGAGCTTAAAGAAAAATATCAAAATCCAGCTGAAGTGTATGCAGACAAACATATGTTAAGAGCATCTAAATATCTTGTATGGAGTGGTGTCTTAGGTGTTGATTTTGCTTCTGTTGTAGCATTAGAAAATCTTAGACTTATGCTCCTTGATGGTGTGAGCAATGATAGAGCAAAGTATTGTTTGCCAGAATCTTATAAGACTGAACTTACATGGACAATCAATGCAAGATCTTTACAAAATTTTATAGCTCTAAGAAGTAGTAAAAGTGCCCTTTGGGAGATTCAAGATTTAGCAAAAACAATTTTCGAAGTATTGCCGCAAGAGCATAAATATCTCTTTGAAAACTGCGTTCATGAAGAGGAACATTAAAAAGAAGTGAAGACTTCTTTTTAAATCAAGCTGTATATACTATATAGCCATTTGAGCTATGATTTTCAATAATATTGCAAGGGATTTTTTTTCTTAGTTTTGCAACTAATTGTCTTACATGCCCATTTTTAAAACTTTCACCCCAAACATAATCTTCAATTTGTTCATTTGAAACAATGTTATTTGCATTTTTAATCAAGATCTCTAATAAGAGTAATTCTTTGTTAGTTAATCTAATCTCTTCATCACCATAAACAAAAACTTGTTTATCTCTATTGTAAAAAGATAATTCACAGTTTTTAAATTTAACATTACCGATAGGTATTTTAAGAGTATGTTTTATTTTTGCAATAATCTCTCTAATATCAAATGGTTTTTTAATATAATCTATACATCCAATATCGTATGCTTTGATAATTGTCTGTATATCTATATCTGCACTCATAATAAAAATATTTGCTTCTTTATAAATTTTTTTAATCTCTTTTACCAACTCTATTCCGTTCACGTTTGGTAAATTGATATCTACTATAAATAAGTCATACGTTTTATCTATGTTTTCAAATGCAGTTTTACCATCATCAAAAGAGGTTACCGAATAACCAAGACTTGAAAAAGTCATTGTTATTGCTTCATTTAATAAAACATCATCTTCTACTAAAAAAATTTTCATGATTTATTATATCCTTTTAATGTAATATTTATGTAACTTTTCTTTTATTTAGCACTATTTTAATCTTTGAGCATGTGTTAATCCAACAGCTATGGCATCTGTAACATCAAATGGCTTTATCTCTTGCTTTAGATTTAAAAGTCTTTTGACCATAAATGAAACTTGTTCTTTTGTTGCTTTTCCATTTCCTGTAACAGCTTTTTTTACTTGAAGTGGAGTGTATTCATAAAAATTTCCAAAATCTTGTAATAGTTTTAACGTAATAGCACCTCTAAATTGGGCAAGTTTTATAACTGTTTTTGGATTAAAAGCATAAAACATATCCTCCATTGCAACCTCACTTATCTCATGATTTTTAACCACCAAATCAAAACCTTCAATAAATTCTACTATCTGTTCTTGTAAAACTCTTGATTTCATTTTAATAAGGCCTGCTTCTATTAGTTTTGGTTTTTTATTTATCACTTCTAGTATGCAATAACCACAATTTATACTACCTGGATCTATACTCAATATTTTCATAAAGAAAATTGTATCAAAAAAATAATATTCACTCCTTTAGAAAAAGTTTTTCACATAAAAAAGCCTAAACCAATTGTTTATTTTAAAATAGTTTTTCACACTTTGTTAGAGGAAATTCACTTTTTCACATAATTTTATTCACGTTATTCACATTTATTGTAACTCAAAAATAGAGATACTTTTACGTATCATGTTATAGAGTCAAAAAGTTAAGATAAACTCCTAATTTATTATGTTTGTTCTTATGACAACTCTTAATTGATTTTTGGATATAATCTAACAGATTTTACATAGATGGGATAGTTAAGTTTGTCAAAAATAAATATTATTGAAGAATTAAAAAAAGAAGTTTCACCTTCAGATTATTCAAAATTCATTAAACAACTTGTTTTTAAAAAAACAAGTTCAAGTGATGAACTACTAGTGTTTGAAGCTCCAAATAGATTTATAGCAAACTTTATCAAAACAAAATTCACATCAATTATTCAAGACACATATTTTAATCACACAACGATTAGACCCTCTATTGAGATAATCTTAATAGGTGAAAAACGAAGATCAAAAAAAGATATTATCTCTGAACAATCTGCTGTAAATACACTTGAAAACACTATCTTAAACCAATCATATACATTTGATTCATTTGTTGTTGGTAGTTCTAACCAAATGGCATACAATGCTTCTAAAGCAGTTGCTGCTAATCTTGGTATGCAGTATAATCCACTTTTTATTTATGGTAGTACAGGTCTTGGAAAAACACATCTATTACAAGCAATTGGAAACGATGCGATAGAACACAATAAAGTAGTAATTTACGTGACAATTGAACAATTTATGAACGATTTTACTTTTAGTCTAAAAAATAAAAATATGGAACATTTTAGAAATAAATACAGAAAATGTGATCTTTTACTTATAGATGATATCCAATTTTTAAGTGGGAAAGAGGAGACACAAAAGGAGTTTTTTCACACATTTAATGAACTCCATACAGCAAACAAACAGATCATTCTTACAAGTGATAAACTCCCTTCACAAATAGCTGGACTTGAAGAGAGGCTCAAAAGTAGATTTGAATGGGGTTTAACAACAGATGTACAACTTCCTGAACTTGAAACAAAAATAGCAATTGTTGAAAAGAAAAGTGAACTTAATGGGATTCATCTTTCTAAAGAGATTATCAATTATATCGCTACATCACTTGATAGTTCAATCAGAGAGATCGAGGGATTGCTTATCAAAATCAATGCAAGTGCTGATCTATTAGGCCAAAAAATAGATATTGATCTTGTGAAAAATCTCCTCAAAGATCAAATCAAAGAGAAAAAAAATAATATAAAATTACCAAATATTATTGAAGTGATAGCTAGTGAATTAAATATCAAACCAAGCGATCTTAAATCTTCAAAAAGAAACGCAAATATAGTAAATGCAAGAAGAATAGTGATCTATCTTGCGAGAGAATTAACACACAATTCTATGCCAGATATCGCAAAATTTTTAGGGATGAAAGATCACTCAAGTGTTTCTAAAAATATTTCTAAAGCTCACGAACTTTTAGAAAAAGATGAAAATTTTAGATTGATATTAGAAAATTTAAAAAACAAAATTTTAACAAAATAAAGGAGCTGAAGTAAAATATGTGAATAAATGTGAATAAAGTAAGAAAGTTAATCACATCAATAAACTACTGTGGTTAAGTTTTTTTACTATTATTTTCATCTATTCACATAGACTACTATCACTACTAATTTTAATTAAAAATATAAAAAGGACAAATTATGAAATTTAGTACAAACAAGGGACGATTTGAACAAGTTATCGCATCAATGCAACCTTTTTTAGAAAAAAAAGATTTAAGTGCAATCACTTCTCATATCTATATTGAGATTATAAATGATAATCTTATAATTAAATCTACAGATTATGAAATGGGTTTAATGTCACATATAGAAGAGATTGAAAATTATGAAGATGGAAAAGCTACAGTAAATGGTAGTAATCTTCTAAATATAATCAGAAGACTTAAAAATGAAAATATTAATTTTGAAGTGATAGATAATAACCTTCATATTAAACAAAACAAAACTTCATTTAAACTTCCTATGTATGATGCAGATGAATATCCAAGTTTTCCTAATATGGAGACATTGCATAAAATAGATGTTAATATTATAAATGTTATCAATTCTATTAAAAATATCACACCAGGAATTGATAATAACAATCCAAAATTTGAATTAAATGGTGCACTTATTGATATTAAAGAAGATAAAATAAATTTTGTTGCAACTGATACAAGAAGATTAGCTATTAGTAAAATAGAAAATATCAATAATAAAATAAATCAAATCATCGTCCCTAAAAAAGCAATAATAGAGATCCAAAAATTGTTTTTTGATGATTGTGAAATCAAATATGACGAAGTAAATTTAGTAGTGATGAATAAACATTATACTTTTTTTACAAAACTAATCAATGGTAAATTTCCAGATTACGCAAGAATTTTACCAAATAATTTAAAAACGATTGTAAAAGTAAATAGAAATCAATTTATAGACGCTATTAAACTTATTACATCTTTGAAACCGAATATTAAAATAACTTTTCTTCAAACAAGTATTATTTTAGAAAGTCTTGATGAAGATAGTGAAGCACAAACTCAAATTGAAGAGCAATTAGATATAAATGAACCATTTTATTTTGCAGTAAATAGTAAATATATGTTAGATTTCCTAAGTACTTCTAATAGTGAAAAATTTGAAATTGGATTTAATGAAACAAGATTACCATTTGCACTAAAAGATAATAATTTTACAACAATTATTATGCCAGTGATACTATAGTAAGAATTTAAAAGGAACAACAATGGCAGAAATAGAATTAGAAGAAGAAAAAGCAGAATACGGAGCCGATAATATCAAAGTCCTCAAAGGACTTGAAGCTGTTAGAAAAAGACCAGGGATGTATATCGGGGATACAAACATCAATGGACTTCACCATATGGTTTATGAGGTTGTAGATAACTCAATAGATGAAGCAATGGCTGGATTTTGTGATACTATCCATGTAACTATTACAAAAACAAATGGGATCATCGTAAAAGATAATGCAAGAGGGATCCCAACAGATATTCATCCTACTGAAAATATCAGTGCTGCTACTGTTGCTCTTACAGTCTTACATGCTGGTGGAAAATTTGATAAAGATACTTATAAAGTCTCAGGGGGACTCCATGGAGTTGGGGTTTCTGTTGTAAATGCTCTTTCTAGTCAATTAAAAATGACTATTCATAGAGGTGGAGAGATCCATTATCAAGAATTTGCAGAAGGAAAATATGAAAAACCTTTAGAAGTGATTGGAACAACGAAAAAAACTGGAACTATTATTGAATTTCAACCAGATTTAACTATCTTTGAAGTGGGTGTATTTGATTTTGATATTCTTTCAAGAAGATTTAGAGAAGTAGCTTATCTTAATCCGATTATTACTATTGTTTTAGAAGATCAAAGACATAATAAAAAAGAGACTTACCATTTTGAAGGTGGTATTAAACAATTTGTTGAAGATCTGAATAAAGCTACACCTATCACTGATGCTGTTGCATTCTCTACTAAAGAAGATGATGTAGAGGTTGATATCGCTTTGATGTATAACACTACTTATGTTGAAAAAACACACTCTTTTGTAAATAATATTAGAACAATTGATGGGGGAACTCATGAAGGTGGATTTAAAGCTGGTTTGACAAGAGCAATTACAAAATACCTCAAAGAAAATGCAAATGCAAGAGATAAAGATGCAAAAATTTCTGGAGAAGATGTAAGAGAAGGACTTGTAGCAGTTATTAGTATTAGAATCCCAGAACCACAATTTGAAGGGCAAACAAAAGGGAAACTTGGAAGTTCTTATGTAAGACCAATTTGTCAAAAACTTACAGGAGATGTATTAGATAAATATTTTGAAGAGAATCCAACTCAAGCAAAACTTGTAATGGAAAAAGCACTTCTTGCAGCTCGAGGAAGAGAAGCTGCGAAAAAAGCAAGAGAACTTACAAGAAAAACTGATAGTATGAGTGTTGGTACACTTCCTGGAAAACTTGCAAACTGTCAAACAAAAGATCCAACAATTGCTGAGTTATATCTTGTGGAAGGGGACTCTGCGGGAGGTTCAGCTAAACAAGGAAGAGATAGAGTATTTCAAGCAATTTTACCACTGAAAGGGAAAATTTTAAATGTTGAAAAATCTAGACTTGATAAGATTTTAAAATCTGAAGAGATAAAAAATATTATCACAGCTCTTGGAAGTGGAATTGGTGAAGATTTCAATATCGAAAAAGTAAGATATCATAAAATTATTATCATGACTGATGCCGACGTTGATGGTAGCCACATTCAAACACTTTTACTTACATTTTTATTTAGATTTTTACGACCAGTTATTGAAGCTGGATATGTTTATATTGCTCAGCCACCACTTTATCTTTATCGAAAAGGAAAAAATGAGACATATTTAAAAGATGATACAGCACTCAGTAACTTTCTTATAGAACATGGTCTTGATGGATTTCAATTTGAGGGTATGGGATATAATGATTTACTTGATATGTTTAAAATAGTTGCAACCTATAGAAGTATGTTGAGTAACTTAGAAAAACGATATTCACTTATTGATGTAATAAGGTTTATCGTAGAAAATGATTCACTAGTTGGTATGGAAAATGGTGCATTATATAGTGAGATCGAAAAATTCATCGCTGCTAGAGGATATAATATACTAAATAAAATTGTAGATGATGAAAAGATTCATATTTTTGTGCAAACAAATAATGGACTTGAAGAGCTTATGATTGATGATGAGTTATTTGCTAGTCCATATTTTGGGGAAGCAACATATCTTTTCAAAAAATTAAACGAAAGAGATCTTACACTTTTTGATGGTGCAGATTTGATCAAGCTTCTCGAAGAGATAGAAAATAGTGCTAAAAAAGGTGCATATATCCAAAGATATAAAGGTCTTGGGGAGATGAATCCAGGACAACTTTGGGAAACTACCATGATTCCTGAAGCAAGAAGACTTCTTAGAGTTACTATTGATGATGCAGAAGCTGCAAGTGATACATTTACTCTCTTTATGGGTGATGAAGTTGAACCACGAAGAAAGTATATAGAAGAACATGCGAAGGATGTGGAACACTTAGATGTATGATATTATAGTTGTTGGTGGAGGTCATGCTGGGATAGAGGCCTCACTTGTAAGTGCTAGAATGGGTAAAAAAACATTGCTTGTTACTATGCTTGTGGAACAAATAGGAGCAGCAAGTTGTAATCCTGCAATTGGTGGACTTGCAAAAGGGCATTTAGTTCGAGAGCTTGATGCTATGGGTGGACAAATGGGTCTTTGCACTGATGCCACTGGTATCCAATTTAGGATTCTTAATGCTTCTAAAGGTGCAGCAGTACAAGGAAGTCGAGCTCAAATAGATATGGATGCATATAGAGTCTATATGCAAGATATTTGTTTGAATACTCCAAATCTTGAAGTGTACCAAGATGAAGTGAGTTCACTTTTACTAGATAATGATGGTGAAGTGTGTGGCGTGAATACAAAACTTGGTGAAGTTTTTCAATCAAAAAAAGTTGTTTTAACAACTGGTACTTTTATGAGAGGACTTATCCATATTGGTGAAAATAAATATAGTGCTGGACGAGCTTGGGAATTACCATCTTCTACTTTGTCTCTTCAACTTAAAGAGCTTGGGCTTGATGTAGGAAGACTCAAAACTGGAACTCCAGCTAGACTTGATAGAAATAGTATTGATTTTTCTGTAATGGAAGCTCATGGAGGTGATGAAAAACCAACTCCATTTAGTTTTAGAACAAATAGAGAAACTTTCAATCCTACTCAACTTCCATGTTATATCACCTATACAAATTTAGATACGCATCATACTATTCGTTCAAACTTTGATAGAGCACCACTTTTTACAGGGCAAATCGAAGGGCTTGGGCCACGATATTGTCCAAGTATTGAAGATAAAGTGAATCGATTTAGTGAAAGAGATAGACATCAACTTTTCTTAGAACCACAAACAGCACACGCAAGAGAATACTATATCAATGGACTTAGTTCCTCTCTTCCTATTGATGTGCAAAAATCTATGATTCACTCGATTACAGGACTTGAAAATGCGAAAATTGTACGATATGGATATGCTATTGAATATGATTATATCAATCCATTAGAGCTTCATCATACACTTGAAACAAAGAAAATTAAAAATCTTTATCTTGCTGGTCAAATCAATGCGACAACAGGATATGAAGAAGCAGCATCTCAAGGGTTTATGGCTGGAATCAATGCAGCGTTAGCATGTGAAGGAAAAGAGCCATTTATTTTACGAAGAGATGAGAGTTATATTGGTGTGCTTATTGATGATCTGGTTACAAAAGGGACAAATGAGCCATATAGAATGTTTACTTCAAGAGCTGAATATAGACTTCTTTTAAGAGAAGAGAGTGCTGATCTACGACTTATGGAGTATGGATATAATTTTGGGCTTATCGATGAGCTTACGTATCAAAAAATGGTCCATAAAAAAGAGACAATTGCAAATGCTATAGAGTTTATGTCAAATGAATGGTTTACTTCTAAAAAAGAGAATTTAGAACTTTTAGAGTCAATTGGTGAAGATAAAATAAGTGATAGAACTTTACTTGTTGATATTGTTGGAAGAAGTACTATAACAACTGAAAAACTTGACAAATTAGTCCCATCGTTAGGATATCTTGGAGAATATCTTAAAGAGCAAATATTAACAGAAGCGAAATATTTTAGATATGTTGAAAAACAACAAAAACAGATTGAAAAAATGAAAAAAATGCTCAATCTTTCTATTCCTGATGATTTTGTGTATGATAATCTCCCTGGACTTTCAACTGAGATTATCCAAAAACTCACTCTTCATAAACCAAAAACACTGTTTGCTGCAAGTCAAATTAGTGGAATCACACCAAGTGCTGTGGATATTTTACATCTTAATATTAATATGAGAACAAAAAAATAATCTTTTATGAATAATAAAATAGTTCAATGTATTTTATTATTCATACTCTTTTCTAAAACGATTTTTGCTTTTGAAATC
>CALMBI010000005.1 GCA_937860115.1 uncultured Arcobacter sp.
TGAGCATATTACAAGAATTCACCTTTAGATTTTGTAATCATAAAGCAATAAAAAAGCCTCAAAAAAATATCCTTTTCCACTTGGTATATCGATCATCTCAAAGAACAAAATGTAATATAAGAGTAACATAAGGGTAATCTCTTTTTTTTATTCTTTCATATATAAAAAAAGGATCTCTAAATGACAAAAAAAGCAATAGCAGCAGAAAAAAAACATCAACATGAAATAGCTCTCGCACGAGCAAATGGATATGAAGGGGTGATTATCCCTTTGGAAGTTGATTATGATCTTCAATATATCGAGGATGCGAAAGATAAAGAGTATATTTATGATATAGCATACGAATATGGATGGGATAAATTTGTCGTTGTTTTGTTTAAAAGCAGATCAAATATTTCAAAATATATAGATCTAAAATTAACAGAAGCTGCCTAAAAATTCTTTAAAATTTCTATCTCTTCATCACTAAAACCAGCTTTTTTTCTCGCTTCAATATTAAGTGATTTGTTTGTTTTAAAAGAGTTTGGATAGATATGATTGACAATATCAAAATAATTACAAGTAAAGTTTTCTTTTAAAGAGCATGCATATTTGTACCACTTATCCCCTTTATGTACATGATCGATCTCTTCATCTAAAATGATATTAAGAGCTTCTATAATCTCTTGTGTCTTTGGAATAGATTCTAGTTTTTTGACAAGTGCTTGATTCGAATCAAGACCATTTGCTTCCATATACCTAGGGATAAATGCCATTCGTGAGATTAGATCAAGGGAACGCATACTCGCTTCAAAAAGCCCTTGATGCACTGTAATATCACCATATTTCACACCATATGTTTCTAACAAACTACAAATCATTTTAAAGTGTCTAATCTCATCCTCTGCCACCACAAGCCAATCATCATAAAATTCACGAGGCAACCCCCTAAATCTATAACAAGCGTCAAGTGCAAGATCAATAGCACTATACTCTATATGAGCAATCGCATGAAGCAAAGCAATTTTTCCCTCATCTTCATGGAGATTTTTTCGTTGTTTGACTTCATGTGGTTTAACAATAGTACAAATCGTATGAAATGATGGCTGTGTAAATATTTCTGGAATATCAGATGAACTAAAATCTAAAATATTATCTTGAAAATCTTTCATAAGTTTTTCAAAGAATTGAAATTTTATAGCAGGATCTGTTTGTGTAAGTGTTTGTTTTGTAAGAGTAAAAAAATTATCCAAAAAGAGCCTCCAAAGATTTGGAGGATTATAACTTATACCAAGTAAAAATCACCCGAATTTACCAGTGATATACTCTTCTGTAAGTTTTTCTTTTGGATTGATAAACATATCCTCTGTTTTCCCAAGCTCGATAAGTTCTCCAAGATACATAAATGCAGTATAATCAGAAACCCTTGTAGCTTGTTGCATATTATGAGTTACTATAATAACTGTTAATTGACTTTTAAGTTCAATGATCAATTTTTCAATAGCAAGTGTTGAGATAGGATCAAGTGCACTTGTAGGCTCATCAAAAAGTAAAACTTCAGGCTCAACTGCAACAGCTCTAGCGATACAAAGTCTTTGTTGTTGTCCACCTGAAAGTGCACTTCCTGGCTCTTTTAGTCTATTTTTTACTTCATCCCAAAGTGCTGCGCCCCTAAGTGCTTTTTCCACTTTTTCATCTAAAACTTTTCTATTTTTGATCCCTTGAAGTCTTAAACCATAAGCAACATTATCATAGATACTCATTGGAAATGGAGTTGGTTTTTGAAAAATCATACCAATTTTCATTCTTAAAGCGATTAGATCCATCTCTTTATCAAGTAAGTTTCTATTATCTCCAAAGAAGTGAATATCACCATCGTATCTGTTTCCAGGATAGAGATCGTGCATTCTATTAAAAGTTCTAAGAAGTGTTGTTTTCCCACATCCACTAGGACCTATAAGTGCTGTTACTTGATTTTTAGCGATCGGCATATTGATATTTTTTAAATTTGGTTCAGTTTTCCCAGCATAATAGAAGTTGAAGTTTTTTACTTCAAGTTCTAGTGGTTCTGTTATATTTGCTACAGTAGACATTCAAAATTCCTTTATATTTTAATTATTTCTTTTTAATGATCACACGACCAAGTATATTTACACTTAGGATCGCAAATGCTAATAATACGGCACTTGCCCACCCAATCGCTTGCCAATCTTCAAATGGAGACATAGAGTAGTTAAACATCGTTACAGTTAAAGATCCTATAGAGTTTGACATATCTGTACTATAGAAATTGTTATTAAATGCTGTAAAGAGTAGTGGAGCTGTTTCCCCAGCAACCCTTGCAACACCAAGTAAAACACCTGTCGTAAGACCAGCGATCGCACCTTTATAAACAACTTGTAATACCACTTTCCATTTTGGAGCACCAAGTGCAAAAGCAGCCTCTCTAAGCTCTGTTGGGACAAGTTTTAACATATCATCTGTTGTTCTAACAATTACTGGGATCATAATAACAGCTAATGCTGCACTTCCAGCCCATCCAGAAAAATGTCCTACAGGCATAACTAACATACCATAGATAAATACACCTATAACAATAGATGGAGCTGACATCATAATATCAGAAAGATCTCTAATAAGATTTGCAAAAAAACTATTTTGACCATATTCATTGAGATAAGTTCCAGCAAGTAATCCCATCGGCACACCAATTACGGTTGCTGCAACTGTTAACATAAGATGCCCAATAATAGCATGATGCAATCCACTTGGAGTAACACCAGGAGGTGCACCATCAACTGTAAAAAGTTCCCATGATACATAAGAGAGTCCATTATATAAAAGAACACCAAGTATCCAAAATAAAAACCCAATACCAATGATTGATGAGATCACAGAGAGTGTGATCATGATACCATTCACTATTTTTCGTTTTAAATATGCATTAACCATTTTTTCTCACTTTTTTCAAAAATGCAAATTTTGCAATTGCGATTACAGTTAAACTCACAGCAAATAAAATAAGTGCTAAGTAAAATAAACTTGAATAATAAAGATCACTATCTGCTTCACTAAACTCATTAGCCAAAATTACAGGGATAGAAGTAGCAGCTGCAAATATAGTATCTGGTATCTTTGTACTATTACCCATAACAAATGTAACTGCCATCGTTTCACCTAAAGCTCGTCCAAGGGAAAGGATAATAGATCCAATAACTCCAACTTTTGCAAAAGGGATAATAACATCTTTGATCACATCCCATTTTGTAGCTCCTAGAGCATAAGCTGATTCTTTTAAGATATCAGGAGTCGTATTCATAGCATCTCTTGAGATAGCTGCAGTAAATGGAATAATCATAATTGCCAAAATGATACTAGCTGTGAAGATCCCAATCCCTGAAGTACCTGTAAATTCTTGTACTATTGGCACAAAGAAAAACAATCCCCACATACCATACACAATAGATGGGATAGCAGCGAGTAGCTCGATCATAGTACCGATCACTTTTTGAGCATATCCTCTTGCTACTTCTGAAAGAAATATTGCAATCCCAAGTGCAATAGGAGTTGCTATAGCCATTGCGATAGCTGTACTTACAAGAGTACCATAGATCGCTGGCCATGCACCAAACACTTCCCTATTTGGTGCCCATTTTTCATCTGTTATGAAACTAAGTCCAAATGTATCAATTGATAATTTTGCATGATCATAGAGTACATAAAAAATTGCGACTAATATTATTAAAACAGACAATGCCATTAGTCTTGAAATGTTTAAGAAGATAAAATCTCCGATATTTAACTTTTTCATTCAGGAAAATTCCTTGTATTAAAATTATTATAGGGCCCCTTTAAAAATTACTACAAATTTCTTTGAAGTATCTTTTAGAGATGCCCTAAAAAAGGGAAGAGATCCTTCCCCAAATTTGAGATTATTTAATCCCGTTTGCTTTCCAATAATTATTGATAGCATCTGTTGTTGCTTTTGGAAGAGCTACATAACCAAGTTTTTCAGCTGCTGCGTCCCCTTTGTCAAATCCATAGTTATAAAATGCTGTAACTTTTTTATTGTCCGCAGCTTTCTCTTTTGGTAATAAGATAAATGTTGCTGCTGTAATAGGGTATGTCTCTTTTCCTGGCTCAAGAGCTAAGATCTCAAAGAAACCTTCATTTGCTTTCCATCTTGCATTTGCTGCTGCATTTTTGATTGTTTTTGCATTTGCTTGTACCCAAGTTTTTTCAGCACTTTGAAGCGTTGCCATACCTAAATTGTTTTGTTTAACAAATGCTGTTTCTAAGTATCCGATTGATCCTGGAGTTTGTTTCATCATGTTTGCAACACCCTCGTTTCCTTTTCCACCCATACCAACTGGCCACTCAACAGTTTTTCCTAAACCAACTTTTTCGTGCCATTTTGCAGAAATTTTATCTAACCAATATGTGAAGTTCCAAGTTGTACCTGAACCATCTGATCTGTGAACTAAGTTAATTGGCTTAGCTGGAAGCTTAAGACCTTTATTATCTTTTGCAATTTTAGGGTCATTCCAAGTTTTGATTTCACCCATAAAGATCCCCTCAACTACCTCATTTGATAATTTAAGTTCTTTTCCATTAAGTTCTGGAAGATTATAAGCTACTGCGATAGCACCAATTACAGCTGGGAATTGATATACACCAATTTTTTCTTGTTTTTTCATATCTAATGGCTCATCACTAGCACCAAAATTAACAGTTCTAGCTTCGATTTGCTTAACACCACCACCTGAACCAATTGATTGGTAGTTTACTTGAACACCAGTAGCTTGATTGTATGAATGTGCCCAGTCATAATATAAAGGAGCTGGGAAAGATGCACCTGCACCACTGATAGTATCTGCTGCACTTAAAGATAATGCTGCAAAGATTGAAAGTAAAAATGTTTTTTTCATGTTTTTGTTTCCTTTAGTTTTTTTGAACGGTGCAACTATAATAATTTTTTGTTACATAATGATTACAGCTACGAAAACAAAACAGAAGATCATGTAACCCAAATGAAACTTTCTTCTAGTATTGTCCCATCTTTAAAATAAGGAGACAAACAATTATGTTACCAAACTACGACAATAAATTAAATGAGATCCAACAAGATATAGCAACTATGATCGAGTACTCTTTGGAATCTTTTAATCTATCTTTTGAAGGTGTGAAAAATAAAGATTTAAAACTTTTAAAAAGTGCAGAGACTTCAAAAATCAAGCATCTTACCTATTTAGCAAATAGTATCGATAACAATATTATCGTACTTTTAGCACTTCATACTCCAGAGGCTGGTCAATTAAGAGAGCTTATTTCATTACTCAAATCTACAAATGAACTTGTAAGAATCGGCGATGCGGCTAAAGTATATGCACTTGGTATGGAAGAAGCATTTAGTGAAAATCTTGATATTGAAACCATTATGCCTTACATCACTCAAATGCACACTTCAGTTATAAAAGCACTTGATGCACTCTTAAAAATGTTTAATACTTATGCTATAGAGCATCATGAATTGATTGTTGTTGAAGAGAATAAAAGTGATGATCTTGCTGTTATGCTTCAAAAAGAATTAGTTGATAATATTTGCAAAGATAACTCATCTGTTGAAGCATATCTGAACATCTTAAAAAGGGTGAAAAAACTTGAAAAAGCAGTAGATAGAATAGAAAATGTATCAAAAATGCTTATCTATGCTAAAGAGGGTGGAAAGCTTTCTAGTTATTAGAAAACTCTCTTCAATCACAAGGGTGAGTTATTTTACTAACTCATCCTCGTCATCTGTACTAATCATCTCAAAAATCTCTTCATAGAGCTCTTTACATTCATCTTTTGCCAAAGTTTTCGATGCTATTTCATTTAAAATTTCATTAAATTCAGCTCTCATCTCTTGTAGATCATTGAGTTCCTCTTGATATTTTTCTTTGTTGTTTTTATCTTTGGTTACTTGTTCAAATATCTCATCAATTTGATCTTCAATATCAGCTAATACTACATTTTCTATCAGCTCTTTTAATTTTGTAAAACAATCCATCATATTTTTTTCCTTATTTTGATTTATTTAAATAGATAATTCTATATAACATTGGGACATAGTAAAGATTTAAGATTGTTGCAAATAAAACCCCAAATCCAAGTGCAACTGCCATTGGCTGTAGTATCAAAGATTGTCCAGATGCAAAAAACATCAATGTACAAAGCCCTAAAACTGTTGTAAGTGAAGTAAGTAGTATCGGTCTTAATCTTTGAAGCGCAAAGTTTTTAAGCTCATCTAGATTTTTTGAATTTTGTATAAAATCCATCATAATGATCCCATCATTGACAATTACCCCTGCAAGCCCAACTATTCCAATGAGTCCTGGCATAGAAAGATTGAGCCCCATCACAAAATTTCCAATAAGTACCCCAACAATTGAAAGTGGTATAGTACTTAGAATAATAAGAGATTTTACAATACTATCAAACATCCAAACAAGTGCTATAAAAATAAGTAAAAGTGCAATCACAAATGCTTGTGACATCTCTTTTTTTACCTTTTTATTCTCTTGTTGTTCCCCTTTGATATCTAGTTTCACTGACGGATCAAGTTTTGCTATAGTTGGCTCTAAAGCTTGATACACCTCATCACTTGTAATTTCACTAATGCTTGCTGTGATACTTTTAATAGCAACACCATTTTCTTTAAATATTTGACTTAAAGACTCTTTTTTATTGATCGTAGCAACATCTTTTAAAAGCACCTTTTTGTCACTATTTGGGATAGTAAGCCAAAAATTATCAAGTGATTCTTTTTTATCTTTCTCTTTTCCTAAAAAAACTATATCAACAATCCCATTTTCATCGTACATTTTTGCAAAACTACCTTTAAAATAGTAAGGCTTGAGTGCATTTACTATTGTTGATTCGTTAAATCCAAGTTCACTTCCGTAGTTATTTACAGAGAATTTTAGATCAATATTTCCAAATAAAAGATCATCTGCGACATTACTCACACCTTTAATCTCTCCAAGAGCTGTTTTTATTGTTTTGATAGCATCAAGAACTTTAAGATCATCTTTTCCACTCAGTGCCATCTCTATATCATATTTGACTATCCCAGCACCTGGAACATACACTTTAATCTCTTCAAAACTCTCTTTAGTCTTAGGATCATTTTCTATAAATGTTCTCATTTTAGTAGCAATTTGTCTTGCTGTTTCTTCTCTTGTCATATCTGTATCATCATATTTTGGACTTAAATATGGGTTGATATAGATATCAAAAAAATTATCTGGCTTATTTTCTTGAAGATTGACAAAAATCTGAAAATAAAACTCCTCATTTTGAGGGAGTTGTTTTCCATCGAGCTTCATCCCTATAACAGAACTAATAGAATCTATATCATTTCCAAGTTTGAATTTTTCTAAAAGTTTTTTCTCTAAATTTGCAACAATTGCTTCTGTTTCTTCTATGCTATGCCCTACTCCAACTGAACCATTGACATATACTTGGGTTGTATCAAATTCTGGAATAAACTCAAATTTCATAAGTTTAAATAATGCGACAGTTGTCCCTATAATAAGCGCTAAAAGTAGACCAAGTGCTATATATTTCCATTTTAAAAGAAATGTTAAAATTGACCCATATAATCTTTTATTTTTATCCCAAAAAGTTTCACTTGCTTTTGATTCTGCGTTGAGTTTAAAACTATGTTTTGCATGAAGTGGTAAAAAGAAAAATGCTTCAAAAAGTGAACTTATAAGAAGTATAGAGATCATAATAGGTAAGATCTTCATAAAAAGTCCAGTCTCACCTGTAAGCATCAAAATTGGTAAAAAAGCAAACACTGTTGTAGCAGTCGCTGTTAAAACAGCTGGAAACATCTCAACAGCTCCATCTATAGCTGCTGTCATGTTATCTTTTCCCATCTCAAGATGCCTATAGATATTTTCCCCTACAACTATCGCTTCATCAACAAGCATCCCAAGAGCTAAAAGTGCTCCTAGGAGAGAGAGCATATTTAAACTATATCCATAATATTCTGCAAATATAAGTCCTATCATAAAACTTGTAGGGATCCCAAGGGCTACAACTAAAGCTACCCTTGAATTGATTAAGAAAAATAAAGCTACACAAAGAAGTGCTACCCCAAAAATAATATTTGATACAACAGTATTAAGTCTATTTTTGATCCATACAGAAGTATCTGTGTATGTATCAAATTTTACATTTTTGTAGTTTTTTTCTTCCTCTTTTAATATCTCTTTGATCTCTTTTACAAGTGCGATAGCATCACCTGTTTCCCCTTTATTGATCCCAATAGACATATCTCTAAGACCATTATAGTGAGAGGCATTATTCACATCAGCAAGTTTGTATTCTATAGTAGCTATATCTTTTAGATAGATACTTTTATTACTCAATTTTAAGATCGTATTATTAAGGGTTATAAGATCTTTTTCACCATTTTGACTACTCAAATAATAGTGCGTCCCTTTATCTTTAATGATACCAGCAGGGAATATTGAACTCATTTGAGAGATCATATTGATCACTTCAAGTTTATTTAATCCATACCCTTCAATTTTGCCTTCATCAAAAGTTAACAGCAACTCTTTATCACTATCACCCCAAATAGTAATATTACTTAGATCATTTAGTTTTGTAAGTCTCGTTTTGATATGTTGAGCAATTTTTAATAACTCTTCTTTAGAATGATCCCCAAAAACAGCAACAGTTACAAGTGGAAAAGCGTGTGTAGTCTCTTTTACAATTGGTTCGGTCATATCAGATGGGAGATCTGTTTTTATTTTAGAGATGATATCTTTTACATCATCGATCACATCAGCTGTTTTATAACCACTTTTCAGTTCAACATTAATACTAAAATATCCAGTTTTGACTATTGTTGTAACTTTATTTGCTTCACTGATAGTTTCAAGTTCATCTTCTATCTTAGAAACAGCCATAAGATCAAGTATATCACTACTTGCCCCTGCGTATGTTCCAGTTATAGTAATCGCATCAAGTTTCGAGATTGGAAAAATCTCTTTTGGGATTTTAAAATATGCAAATATAGAAAGGATACAAATAAATACCAACAATAGATAGTTAAGTATTGGTTTTTTGAGTCCAAATTCTATAAATGATCGTATCATACTTTTTTATTTTCCTTTAGCTGATTGGATTTTATTTACATAATCGTATGTGATATTAACAATCTGTTTTTTTGGTAATGATTTTGAAAGGGCATTGATAGTTCCTTGAAAATTATCAAAAAGATAATTTGCCATACTTCCTGGGATTGGGTTGATTTCATTCAAATACACTTCGCCATCAACCACAAAAAAATCACATCTTATCAAACTTCCTTCAAAAGTATGATTGTAGATTTTTTTGAAATTTTCTTGTAGTTTAGCGATCATAGTTTCATCAAGTTCTGCTTCATGCACTCTTTCTGTTCTTGTAAAATCAAGATATTTCTTATCAAAATCTAAAAATTCCTCTTTTTTTGGCTCTTCCACAATTGAAAATACAAACTCTCCTTTTGCTTTTGTTCCAGCTAGATTGTATTCTTTCACATTATTGATAAAAGACTCTACAATGATTTCATTATCAAATTCAAACGCTACATCAAGTGCATAAGAAAGCTCTTCTGGTGATTTTACGATAGCAACTCCAATAGAGCTTCCAAGTCTTACAGGTTTAATAATACAAGGAAAATCTGTAATCTCTATCTTATCATTTTTTGTAAAATGAAGAGATGGAAGTGTTTTTACTTCACAGCTTGTAGCATACCCTTTTGTAAAGTGTTTATTGCAACTTACAACACAAGCTTCTACTCGTGGACCAATAAACGGGATACCAAAAAAGTCAAACATCGCTGCAAGAACACCATCTTCTCCATCCCCACCATGAGTTACATTAAGTGCAAAATCAAAATCAAGTTTTTTATCACCAAAAAGAGCAGTTTTATAAAAGCCGCCTTGTTTTAGATGTAATTGATCACATTTTTTATACTCTCCACTACTAAATAATTTTGAAGTAATTTTATTTGTTGGAATATGATAAAACTCCCTATTTTTATCAATAAATATATAGATCAATTCATCATTCAAAACTTTTTTTAAAGCAATAGAACTTACTATACTTATCTCATGTTCAAAACTCTTTGCCCCAAATACAATACCTATTTTACTCATTTTTGCAACCTTTTTAAAGCTTCTTTTACTAATTCACTTGTTGTTGTACCAACGCAATTTTTCAGTGCAGCTGATATCACCTCTTTTTTAAATCCTAACGATTCTAACGCCATCATAGCTTCACTTACACTTGGAGTGTTTGACGAGCCATCACTTTCAGTATCAAGAACAAATCCACTGAGTTCCACTAAAATTCTTCCAGCACCTTTTGGACCAATCCCTGGAACTCTTTTTAACATATTGATATCGCCACTAGATACAATCTGTGCAAAACCACTAGGCGTAAATGTTGAACAGATTGCCAAAGCAACTTTTGGCCCAACTCCATTTATCTTAATAACTCGATCAAATAATTTTTTTTCATTGATATCAATAAATCCATACAATGATTGGTTATCTTCTCTTATAATATGTGTTGTAAACAGTTCAACCTCTTTCTCTTTTATCCCACTACTGCAGTTCAAAGAGACGAATACTTCATATATAACACCATTTGTATTTATATGCAGAGATGTAGGTTCTTTTCGCACCACTTTTCCAATTAATCCAACAATCAAGTGACTACTCCATCTTTATTAATTTTAAGGATGGATTCTACCATTTTTTTGATTACAATTTGTTTCTTACAAAAGTAACAATTAGTTGTTTTTAAGGTTAATGCTTTTATAATCCTCACTTTCTTAAAACAAACTATATCGGTTTTCATCATAACCTACCACTAGTTTTGTTTTCATTGATGTACCAAACTAACTACTACAAGGAATCACATTATGAGACATTTTCTCACTCTAAAAGACTTTTCAAAAGAGGAAATTTTAGAGATAATAGACCTAGCAATTGTTATTAAAAAAGAGACAAAAGCAAAAATCTTCAAAAAATATATGCCAAATCAAACACTTGGTATGATATTTGAAAAAAGCTCTACTCGTACAAGAGTAAGTTTTGAAACAGGTATCTATCAGCTTGGTGGTGTTGGATTATTTTTGAGTTCTAATGATATTCAACTTGGACGTGGTGAACCTATCAAAGATACAAGTAGAGTAATTAGCCGTATGGTAGATATGATTATGATAAGAAATGACTCTCAAAACGAACTTGAAGAGTTTTCAAGATATTCGAAAGTACCTGTAATCAATGGACTTACAGATAAATTCCATCCTGTTCAGTTGATGGCTGATTATCTCACTATCATCGAAGCAAATAAGAGTGAAAACCTCAAAGTAGCCTATGTAGGTGATGGAAACAATATGACTCATTCTTGGCTTATGCTTTCATCAAAACTTGGATTTGATCTTAATATCGCTACCCCTATTGGATATGAAGTCGATAGTGAAATCTTAGCAATGGCACAAGAGTTTGCAAAAATAAGTGGAGCAACTATCACAATCTCAAATGATCCAAAAGCAGCTGTAGCTGATGCTAGTGTTGTTACTACTGATACTTGGGTATCTATGGGACAAGAGGCACAAAAAGAGAAACGGCTCAAAGACTTCGATGGATATATTGTTGATGATGCACTTATGAGTTTAGCAAGAAAAGATGCTATATTTTTACATTGTTTACCTGCTTATAGAGGATATGAAGTAAGTGAAGAGGTATTTGAATCACATAGTGATGTGATCTTCAATGAAGCAGAAAATAGACTCCATGTTCAAAAAGCTATTATGGTATGGCTTGATCAAAATAGAGACAACTAAAAAAGTTATCTCTATTATCTTTTAATAAATTTGACCAAACGATCCTACAATTTTTCCAATAATCTTTATCTCATCTTTGTGAACAACTTGGATAGGATACTCTTTATTATCTGAGATAATATCAAGCTTCCCATCAATCCTTTTTTGAATACGTTTTACAAAAAGACCATTGCTATTTGAAAATGCATAGATCCCATCTCTACTTGGATCAGATTTCGTTGTATCTAAAAAGATAACATTTCCTCCATGGAGTGTTGGTTCCATACTATCTCCAGTAACTTTGATAGCTTCTATATTTTTAATATTTGCTTCCCCACCAAGCATTTGTGTAAAATAAGAAGGGATCTCTAATTTTTCATAATCATCATCATTATGTTCTCCTCCTCCACCTGCACTAAGATGAAGTGTTGGAAAATATTTCACCCAATATTTATCTGTACTATCAACCAAACTACTTGGGTCTTGTCCATAAAATAGCCAATTTATTGAGATTTTTTTCAGTGCACAAAAATCCAAAATATTTTGATATGGGATCTTATTTCTTGTTTTCATTGTTGCAAAATTTGCTTGTGTGATAGCAAGTTCCGTTGCAATATCTTTATCAAAAATTTTTTTATTATATTCTTCAGAGAGTACTGTTTTTAATTTTTCAATCACCTTTAATATATCAACCATCTTTATCCTTTCAATTTTCATCTAGATATCAAAAAGTTCTGTTTCTATTTAATATCTTTATTTAAATCGATTTTTTATCAATTTTGAAAATTATAGCACAAAAATATGTCAAAATGCAATACTTTTATACTATTGATGTCATTTTATGTAATAATTCAAAAAACAAATTACAATACATAAAAAAAGGATCTAAAATGGCAAAAGCAATTCAAAATCTAAACACAAAAATAGAAACATACACAACAAAACTTGACCAATATTTATGCAAAATAGCTGAAGTGATTTTATAGTTATAGATACTATAAAATCATAAAAATATTTATTATCATTCCTAAAATATTACATATTCTCCCACTCAAATAAATTTGACATTTTTATTACAAAAAATCTAATTATTACTAAAGCATTATTTTTATAAAATGCTAAAAATATAAATTTATAGTCGCGATAAATATTATATATTTCAGGAGGTACACATGGGTGAAGTCAATCTACTTGGAGAAGCTGTAAAGTTCATGTTTTTGGGAATGGGGATCGTTTTCTCATTTTTAATTATTATGATCTACGCACTTAAATTGCAAGCGTATTTAATCAATAAATTCTTGGTCAAAGAACAAAAAATCGAAACAAAAGAATGGAAGCCTGAGACACCAGATGATAAACAAATCACTGCTGCTATCACTGCTGCTATCATACATCATAATAATAAAGGTTAATGAATGGGAAAAAAATATATTGACATAATGGATACTACTTTTAGGGATGGTTTTCAATCAGTTTTTGGTGGTAGAGTTTTAATGAACGATTTTTTTCCAGCTGTAGAAGCTGCAAAAGAAGCTGGTATTAGACATTTTGAATTTGGTGGTGGAGCAAGATTCCAATCACTATTTTTTTATTTACAAGAAAATGCTTTTGATATGATGGACAAATTTAGAGCTATCGTAGGACCAGATGCAAATCTTCAAACACTTGCTAGAGGTATAAATACAGTTATGTTAGATACTGGAAGTAGAGAACTTGTAGATCTTCATGCTAAACTTTTTGCAAAACATGGAACGACAACAATCAGAAACTTTGATGCTTTAAATGATGTAAGAAACCTTGAATATTCTGCACAATGTATTAAAAAATATGGTTTAAAACACGAAGCAGTAGTAACAATGATGGATCTTCCACCAAACTGTGAAGGTGCACATGATGTTGCATTTTATGAAAAAACACTAAGAAATATCCTTGATAGTGGCTTACCATACGATTCAATCTGTTTTAAAGATGCAAGTGGTACAGCTAATCCAAATAAAGTATATGAAACTATTAAAATGGCTAGAAGACTTTTAGGTGATAATATGCATATCAGACTTCATACGCATGAAACTGCAGGTGTCAGTGTATCTGCATATTTAGCTGCACTTGATGCTGGTGCAGATGGAATTGACCTTGCTGCATCTCCTGTAAGTGGTGGTACATCTCAACCAGATATCTTAACTATGTTACATGCTACTAAAGGTGGAAAATATGATCTTGGTGGATTAACTGTTGAGAAAGTTTTACAGTACGAAGAAGTATTAAAAGATTGTTTAAAAGATTATATGATGCCACCTGAAGCAACACAAGTATCTCCTCTTATTCCATTTTCTCCAATGCCAGGTGGAGCACTTACAGCAAATACACAAATGATGAGAGATGATAATACTTTAGATAAATTCCCTGAAGTGATAAAAGCGATGCAAGAGGTTGTTGTAAAAGGTGGATTTGGTACATCTGTAACTCCTGTAAGTCAATTTTACTGGCAACAAGCATATGCAAATGTTATGTTTGGACCATGGAAACAAATCGCTCCTGGGTATGGGAAAATGGTTCTTGGATATTTTGGTAAAACTCCAGTTGATGCTGATCCTGAAGTTATTGCACTTGCAAGTGAAAAATTAAAACTTGAAGTAACAACAGAAAATCCACTTGATATTGCTGATAGAGATGTAAAAAAATCTATTGCAGCTTGGAAAGAAAGATTAGAGATCGAAAAATTAGAAGTAACAGAAGAGAATATTTTTATTGCAGCAGCTTGTGATGAAAAAGGTATAGCATTTTTAAAAGGTGAATCACCTTTAAATGTTAGAAAAATCAGTGATGAAGTAAAAGAAGAAAATAGTGGAGAGAAAAAAATGGCAAACGGAAATTATACAGTTGTAGTTGATGGTAAAAAATTTAGTGTACAAGTAGCAGAGGGTGATATGGATATTAAAGTTGTTGCATCAGCTCCTGCTGAAGTAGCTCCAGTGGTTGCAGCACCTGCGCCTGTAGCAACACCAGCAGCAGCTCCATCAGCTGGTGGAACATCTGTTCCTGCAAGTGTAAATGGAAGTGTTTGGAAAATCCTTGTAAAAGTTGGTGACAAAGTTGAAAAAGGTCAAGTGATCGCTATCTTAGAAGCAATGAAAATGGAAATCGATATTGAAGCACCAACTGCAGGTGTAGTAGGTGCATTAAATGTATCTCCAAATGATGCTGTAGAAGAGGGACAAACTCTTATTACAATCAACTAATAAAGTAATTTGGAGCAAACAATATGAGTAAAAAAATTATCGTCTTATTAATGATGGTGTTTTTTTCTTTTGTAAATCTTAGTGCCAATGAAGTAGTCGTTGCGCAAGCTGAGCCAGTAGCACAAGAAACAAAACATCAATATGAACCAAAAAGCTTTGTTGAATTATTAGATTCTTTCTACCAAACAACAGGACTCAATGCCTTACTTAATCCAAAAGATGGTGTAATGACAGCTGATGCGAATCCTGAAAAAGCTAGACCTATGACACATTTTGAACAGTCATGGGGAAGAATCATTATGTTTGGTATCGTATTTGTACTTTTCTATTTAGCTATTGCTAAAGGATTTGAACCACTATTATTATTGCCAATTGCGTTTGGTGGACTTTTAGCAAATATTCCAGTTGCTAATATGGCAGGACCACATGGTATGCTTGGAATCATTTATAATATGGGAATTGCGAATGAGTTTTTTCCACTCCTAATCTTTATGGGAGTTGGTGCGATGACAGACTTTGGTCCACTTTTAGCTAATCCTAGACTTGCTCTTCTTGGTGGAGCAGCACAATTTGCTATTTTTGGATCTCTTGTAGGTGCTGTTGCTATTGGATTTGACTTACAACAAGCAAGTGCTATCTCAATTATCGGTGGAGCTGATGGTCCTACATCAATTTTCATTGCAAATAGACTTGCTCCTGAAATGCTTGGAGCTATTGCAGTTGCTGCATATAGTTATATGGCACTCGTTCCAGTTATTCAACCTCCAATTATGAAAGCTCTTACAACAGATGCAGAGAGAAGAATCAAAATGGCGACTCTTAGAAAAGTGCATAAATTAGAAAAACTTTTCTTACCAATTTTAATTTTAATGATGGCTGTATTATTACTTCCAGATTCTGCTCCACTAATTGGTGCTTTTGCATTAGGAAATTTTGCTAAAGAATCTGGTGTAGTTGAAAGATTGAGTGATACTATGCAAAATTCACTTATCAATATTGTTACAATCTTTTTAGGACTTGGTGTTGGTTCTACGCTTGCATCAGATAAATTTCTTGTAGCTGAAACTTTAGGGATTATGGTTATTGGTCTTATTGCTTTCTCTGCAGGTACTGCAGCAGGAGTTATCATGGCAAAAATCATGAATAAATTTAGTTCAAAAGATAATCAAATCAATCCACTGATTGGTTCTGCTGGTGTAAGTGCTGTACCGATGGCAGCAAGGGTTTCAAGTAAAGTTGGTCAAGAGTATGATAGATCAAATATATTATTGATGCATGCTATGGGTCCAAATGTTGCTGGTGTTATTGGTTCAGCAGTTGCCGCAGGTGTATTATTATCAATATTCAAATAAAAAAATAGGGAAATTAAAATCATGTTAGATATTCAAAGTTCGTTAGGATTAAGTGGTGTTGGTAAAATTTTTAGAAACACTGACATAGATACTTTAATCAAAGACGCGGTAGCTAATGAAGGTGCTAAAATTAGTAAAGAGGGTGCATTAATGATCGATACTGGTATTTTTACTGGTAGAAGTCCAAAAGATAAATATTTTGTAAACAATGCTCCTTCAAATCAATATATTGCATGGGGAGATATCAACAAACCAGTTGAAGAATCTCTCTATAACAAACTTTTAAATATATCAAAAGAACAATTAAGCGGTAAAGATCTTTATATCACAGATGTATTTTGTGGATCAAGCTTAGATAGTAGAAAATCTATTAGATTTGTTACAGAGATAGCATGGCAAGCACATTTTATTCAAAATATGTTTATCATGCCAACTGCACAAGAATTAGAAAACTTTACTCCTGAATTTACTATCTACAATGCATGCAAAACTACAAACAAAGATTGGGAAGCTGAAGGATTACATTCTGAAGTGTTTGTAGTGTTTAATATAGAAGCAAATGAAGCGATCATTGGTGGTACATGGTATGCTGGTGAGATGAAAAAAGGTGTTTTTTCTATGATGAATTACTGGCTTCCACTTCAAAATAAAATGCCAATGCATTGTTCAGCAAATGTAGGAAAAGATGGTGATACTGCACTTTTCTTTGGACTTTCAGGAACAGGTAAAACTACACTTTCAACTGATCCAAACAGAGCTTTAATTGGTGATGATGAACACGGTTGGGATGATAATGGAGTATTTAACTTTGAAGGTGGATGCTATGCTAAAGTTATCAATCTAAGCAAAGAAAATGAGCCTGAGATCTATGGAGCTATCAAAAAAGGTGCTATTTTAGAAAACGTTGTTGCAAGTGAAGATGGTACAGTTGATTATGACAATGGATCAAAAACTGAAAATACAAGGGTTTCTTATCCAATCAATCATATTGAAAATATTCAGCCAAACTCAATTGCAGGTCATCCAACAAACATCATCTTTTTAAGTGCAGATGCTTTTGGTGTCTTGCCACCTGTAAGTAAACTTACAAAAGAGCAAGCAATGTACTATTTCCTAAGTGGATATACTGCAAAAGTTGCTGGAACTGAAAGAGGTGTAACTGAACCAACAGCTACATTTAGTGCATGTTTTGGAGAAGCATTCTTACCACTTCATCCAACTGTATATGCAACACTTTTAGGTGAAAAAATAGACAAACACAATGTAAATGTGTATCTTGTAAATACAGGATGGACAGGTGGAAGTTATGGTGTTGGGAAAAGAATGAGTATTAAAAATACAAGAGCTTGTATCAATTCTATTTTAGATGGAAGTATCAATAACTCTCAGTTTGAAACATTGCCTGTATTTAACCTTGCAATTCCAACTACATTGAATAATGTAGATACAAATGTCTTAAATCCAAGAAATAGTTGGGAAAACAAAGAAGATTATGATGCAACTGCTAATAAACTTGCAAAAATGTATATCGAAAACTTCAAAAAGTACCTACCAAATGATGGAGATGCTGATACAATACAAAGTTTCGATTTTACAGCAGCAGGTCCAAAAATTTAATTTTCACATTTAGTTTAGATGTCAAGATTATTCTTTTGAAACACTGAAAAGAAAAGGATATAACTTGACAAATAAACTAAAACTCATTGATTTACTCACTGAACTCCAAACAAACTGTTCTGAGATAGCATATCTTAGTATGGTGCACCTTTATGAAAAACTTTATGAAATAAATGATCAAACATTAATTGATAAAGATGAATATCTTGAGATTATTAAAAATTACTCGATGTTTTTTAGATACCTTAATGACTACGCGGGTACTATATATAAAAAATACGACTCCTCTATTGAGATTATCTACACTGAATTATGCAATTACTATGGACTCGATCTTGATAATCAATACAGATTTGAACATATTTTAAAAAAACTAGAAAAACAGACTCCTCAGTTACTTATGAGTTTATCTGATAGTGATATACAAAGACAAACTGTTGAACATTTTGAAGAAAAACTAGAAACTATAAAATCTTCAGACTACTATAAAAATAATGAATCTGCATTATTTTCAAAAGTTGAAAAATTAGAAAAAAATATCGTTTTGGTAAAACGGGCTCTTAATTATTGATTTTTTGACCAATATAATAAAAAAGGGAAGATTACAATATCTTCCCTTTTTTTAATTAGCAATGTTATCAAACTACTCTAGAATGATCGTTTCTTTAATTTTTAATCCAAACCCCTGAATACCAACAAAAGATGTCTTAGAACCTGATGTAATAAGTTTTATCTCATTGATATTTAGCTTTTTAATAATCTGTGCACCAATACCAAAATCTTTCATATGTTCAGTTTTCTCATCTTTTGATTCTAAAAATACTAATATTCCACCTTTTGATTCTAAAAAATTGATAGCTTTTAACATAGAATTCAATCTTTGGTGATTTAAAAATAGATTGATATCAGAATCTATTGTATGAAATTTCACTGGCAGTACCTCTTCTATTTCACCGAATTGGATAACTGTATGTTTATTTCCTTTATGATCTTCAAATATAATTTTTTGTACTTCATTATTAAAAAACTCTTCAGTAGAAGTAGAAACTATCTCTACAAGTGATTCATTTGCCATTCTGTATTCTACTAAATCTGAGATGTAAACCTGTACCATATCATATTGCTCTGCAAATATATCAAGATCATCTCTTCTTGCCATGGTCCCATCTTCTTTCATGATCTCACAAATAACAGCCTCTCCCCTAAGACCTGCAAGTTTACAAAGGTCTATACTACCTTCAGTATGCCCTGTTCTTACAAGCACACCACCCTCTTTTGCAATTAATGGAAAAATATGCCCAGGTCTTACTAATTCATCTGCTTTTGAGATATTGTTTGCAAGTATCTTTATAGTATCATCTCTCTCTTTTGCACTAATCCCTGTAGATGCTTTTGCACAATCAACAGATACTGTAAATGCTGTTTCGTAAGATGATGTATTTGAAGATACCATTGGTTGAAGATCTAATCTTTTAGCTGTATCTTTTGTAACAGCTACACAGATAAGACCTTTTGCGTGTGTCGCCATAAAATTCACATGCTCAGGTGTACTAAACGCTGCACTATAAACTAGATCTCCCTCATTTTCTCTATCTTCATCATCTAACATGATGACCATTTTCCCTTTTTTGATCTCTTCTATAGCCCGTTCTACTCTTCCAATTGAATTCATAATTTCCACTCTATTTTTTCGTAAATTTTTAAAAGTATATCAAAAATATTAAAATTTAATCTAAAAAAGCTTGACAAATTTGTTTTTTTTTACTATAATTCCACCACTTCAAACGATTGGGGTATCGCCAAGCGGTAAGGCAACGGTTTTTGGTACCGTCACTCGAAGGTTCGAATCCTTCTACCCCATCCACTCATTGAACGCGGAATAGAGCAGCACGGTAGCTCGTCGGGCTCATAACCCGAAGGTCATTGGTTCAAATCCAATTTCCGCAACCAATCCAAACACCTATTTTACAGATACTTTAACAACTTTTCACAAAACTTATTAATTAACTTTTATAGCATATTTATAGCAATACACTTATACTTTTATTTGAATGAATTTTATTCAGATATTTAATT
>CALMBI010000006.1 GCA_937860115.1 uncultured Arcobacter sp.
TATGTGATGAATTAACAAGCCTGTCTAAAATCGCATCAGCTACAGTTTTATTATTCAAATATTCATACCATGAGCTTACGGGTAATTGTGAAGCTATGATAATTGAAGTAAGATCAACTCCATTTTCTATAATCTCTAAAAAATTGATAGTATCATCTGAACTCATTTGTGCTATTCCAAAGTCATCAAGGATCAGAAGGTTATATCTTTGATACTTTTTGAGTATATTAATATAGGTTCCTGTAGCTCTTGCAATTTTAAGTTCCTCTAAAAGTATTGGAACTCTGATATAAAATGTTTTAAATCCTTCTTCTATTGCTCTATTACCAAGTGCTTGAATAATAAATGACTTGCCACTTCCAGTACACCCTGTAGCGATAATATTTTGATGATGTCTTATGAAATTCATTGAAGCAAGTTCTAAAAGAAGATCTTTATTGATTTGTCTTTTAGGGATATACTCGATATTGGATAAAGTTGCTTGTTTATCTTTTATCTTGGAGAGTTTTTGAAGCATCTTGGTCTTTTGATTTGCATTGTGGATCTCTTGTGTTTCTAAAAGATTATAAAGTCTTTCATTAAATGAAAGATTTTGATATGTGATATCTTCACTTTGTCTTATATAAGCACTTTTTGCACCACCCAAGTTTAACTCTGTAAGTTTTTGGATAATTGTATTGTTATTCATTGTTATTTTTTCCTTTTATTTTTTTGATTACTGTTGAGCTACTATTGTTATCTATAACAACTTGGATCTCTAAGATTTTCATGAGTATCAACCACAGTTGAATTAACTGGTTTTTCTAGTAAATGAAGCATATAGAGTTTTTTTGACAATATTGACTCTATTGATCTTACTGTATGCGCGTTTATTGAGAGTGCATAAGAGAGTGCAAGATTGAGCTCACTATTCCCATAGAGTTTTGCTAATTGTAAAACAGCAATAATATTTCTATAAGCATTCGCTGGATACTGCACATCTTTTAATCGTTTATTCACAAACTGATAGGTTGCTTCTCCAATATTTGCTCCCCAGTTTTGAAGTCGTTGTGGATTCATCTTTTCATGTGCATACTGATGATTTAGTGGCATATGCTCTTTGATTGTTGATGTTTCATTTGGACGATAGAGTCTTGGATGGGTTGTTATAAGGATATTTTTATGGTAGATCTCTACTATACTTGATGAATATCGAAGATCAACTTTCTCTTTAAGATACTTATATGGCACAGAATAAAAAGATTTATCAAGTTCTACATGATAATCTAAATGCACTAGGGCTAATTTATATTGCTTATAAACAAACTTACTATCAGGTAGTGGCATCAGTACACTTTTTTCAAACTCTTCAAAAAGTTGTGTTCTACTTTTACCAATATGTTTCATCACTTTATTATTATATCTATCAAGCAATTTTGAAAATGCTTCATTGATCTCATCGACACTGAAAAATACTCTATTA
>CALMBI010000007.1 GCA_937860115.1 uncultured Arcobacter sp.
ATGAAGAAAATTCAGCTTGAAAAAAGAGAGAAATTTTGAAGTGCTGAATGGTTACCTCGTTTTTATTGACGTTATTGATGTTATATTCCCGTTTACATCAATCAAATAAGGTGTTGGATTAGAAAGATTTAAAGTTATGTTAGCAATACTTTTTAATGTATTTTGATAATAGAGAAGTGCTTCTTCTTTTGATATTAATTGATAATTTGTTTTATTGCTAGTATTTACAATATTGAGAATATCATTTATATCATCAAGTGATGTACGGAAATTTTTAGTAAAATCACCATTATTTATTAATAATGATGTTGATAATATACTTCGAGTTTCATCTGAAATTGTAATTCTATTTGTAGTATTTTGATCATGATCCAATGATTGCAAAAAAAACAAGTAAGTTTTCAACATTCTCATTAATTGTTGAAGCTGATAGTCCTAATATATTTGGAGGATAAATATTTGAATTTTTTGTAATTTGACTTCCATTTAATGAACCAAGATACATTTTACCAATTTTAAATTCCACGATACAATCATTCTTAAATCTAAAACTGCCTCTACTACCACCATCGCCAGTTATTCCTGATATTGAAGTACCACACTCATATTCTACACCATCTGCTGTAGAATCTTCAAAATAGGCAATATTTGTTTCATTTAAAGTAGTAATACCACTTGATGATGTACTGGCTCCACCACCACATCCATAGAAGAAAAAAACGAAAAATAATGCTAAAAATAGATTCTTTTTCATTTTATAGATCGCTCAAATCCTTTAGAGTTGCGATATTTGCAGCTAGTTTGTTAGTAACTTCTAAAAATTCTAGCTCATCAATACTATCAGCAACGATTCCTGCACCTGCTTGGAAGACAATAGTATCATCTTTAATAAGAGATGTTCTAATCGTGATTGCACTATCCATATTTCCATCAAATCCAAAATAAGCGATACTTCCACTATAAAAACCTCTTTTAATCCCTTCAAACTCCGCGATTAATTCCATTGCTCTAATTTTTGGAGCCCCTGTCATTGTTCCAGCTGTAAACACTGAAGCAAAAAGATCAAACATATCATATTTGCTGTCAAGTTCAGATTCTACATCACTTACAAGATGCATTACATGAGAATATCTTTCTACTCTCATTTTATCTGTTACTTTTACGGTTCCCACTTTAGAAACTCGTCCAACATCATTTCTTCCAAGATCAATAAGCATCACATGTTCAGCTAATTCTTTTGGATCATTGAGTAGTTCATTTTCCATCTCTAAATCTTTATCAAATGTACTACCTCTTTTTCTTGTTCCAGCAATTGGTCTAAGGAGAATTTTGTTATCTTTTAATCTTACCATAACCTCAGGACTACTCCCTGCTATTGCAAAATCTTCATATTCAAGTAAAAAAAGATAAGGGGATGGATTTTTACTTCTAAGAGCCCTATAAAAACTTAATGTATCAATCTCAACTTTTTGAGTGTATCTATTTGTCATCAAAATTTGAAACACATCGCCACTTCGTATCATTTCTTTTGATTTTTTGACCATTTCAAAAAAATGCTCTTTCGTATGTGCAAAACTTCCATCTTCAAGAAGAATAGCTTTTTTGAGTGGTAGATACTCAGAGCCAGATTTTATCGTATCTTCAATTATCTCTATATATTTAATAAATGGTTCGTAAGAAGTTACAATAGTTAAAATTGAATTTTTATGAGAATAACCAAGTACTAATTTTGGTCTAATAAGATCAAAATCAGCAATCCCTATGGAATCTTCAAGATCTTCCATATATGGTTTTAAAGTTGGTTCAAATTCCTTAACCATGTCATATCCAACATTTCCAATAAATCCATCAATTAAACCAATCCCAAGATTATGAGAGATTTTCTGATATTTTTTTTGATCAATTTTTTTATAGTATTCTTTTAAAAATAAAAATGGATTACTTTGAATTTCATTTTTTAATCCAAGTTCATTAACATAAAAGCTTTTTTCATCTTTATGAATGACCCTTTCTCTTGCGCCAACAATTATATAACTATAATTCCCATCACTCGTATTTACTGATGATTCAAATAAAAATTTAACTTCATTAGGGAATAGTGTTTCAATTTTTTGATAAATTGAAACTGGGGTATACTGATCCAAAAAAAGTTGCTTTGAAAACAATTCCATTTAATTACCTTTAGGAATAAATGCTTTTGGATTTATATCTTGTCTAATTTTTAGAAGATCTTCCAATGCTTTATCTTTAGAACTATATCCACCAATAAGTACTTTTGTAAATTGTTTTCCATCTTTTTCTATATTTTGAAAAATATATTTATAATTATTTGCCTGCATTTGTACGATTAGTTTTTTATCTGGAATAGATGAAAACACTCCAACTTGGATATAAATTTTACCATTTGAGGATTGATTTGAAGTTTTTTGCTGAGTTTTTATAGGAGTATCAAATTTTTTGATAATCTCATTTTTTGTCTCTTTTGAAACTTTTTGTTTAGCTGGAGTCTCATTTATAACATTGCTTTCTTTAATCGTAGCTTTTTTAGGTTCTTCTTTGATCGGTTGTGTATTTTGTAAAACAGGTTGAGCTTCTACCTTAGGTGTTTCTGTCGTTTTTTCCTTTGCTATTCCAAATATGTCACCTTCAGCTTTTTTGGATTCTGCTTGTACTGTCTGTTCGGCTGGTATTTGTTGTTTTATATTTACATTATCCTCTGATTGAATGATTTTATCAATATCCAATGCTTTTGTTTCGATAGCTTCCATTGGTTGTGGTGGTGTAACTGTAGGAATCGAGTTTTCCATTTTCTTTTCATCAACAATATCATTTTGACCAAAAGGATTATTGTTCTTAGGATCAGATAAAAGTTTAATAATTACAATAGTGATTAAAAAAAGTAAAACAAGTATAAATCCAAGTAATATGTATTTTTGCTTGTTGGATGAATCTTTATTAAGTCTAATATCATCAAGTTCTTGATAATTAAGTTCTACTTCACTTTCTTCATCTTTGTATCTATTACTTGCTTTTGTATATGACTCAGCTTTTTGAGCCATTAGTAATTCTTTTTGTCTTTCAAGTTCAGCACGTTCTCTTTCGATTTCGAGATTTCTTAAAAACTTATCACCATTGATTTCCATTAAAAACCTTTTATTTTAATATGTGCTTTGTGTATAAACAACAAATTTACTTGCTAATGTTTCAAGTTCTTTTTTCACCGCCGCTTGAAGATCTGTATTGTTAATATCATCTAAAACATCAGCAATTTTATTTGCAATAAACTCAAATTCAGTTTCTTTCATCCCTCTACTTGTTAAGGCTGGAGATCCTATTCTTACACCACTTGTGACAAATGGAGATCTTGTTTCTCCTGGAACTGTGTTTTTATTTACCGTGATTCCTGCATTTCCAAGAGCTGCATCTGCATCTTTTCCACTAAATGGTTTATTTATAAAGCTCACAAGTACTAAGTGATTGTCGGTTCCACCACTTACAAGGTCATATCCTCTTTTTACTAGAACTTCCCCTAAAACTTTTGCATTCGCTTTTACTTGTTTTGCATAATCTTTCCAAGCTGGAGCTAAGATTTCACCAAATGCAACTGCTTTTGCAGCAATAACGTGCACAAGTGGTCCACCCTGAAGACCTGGGAAAATTGCACTATTAATTTTTTTAGCAATCTCCTCATCATTACACATAATAGCTCCACCTCTTGGGCCTCTGAGTGTTTTGTGTGTTGTTGTTGTCACAACATCTGCATAAGGAAATGGGCTCATGTGTTCACTAGCCGCTACAAGTCCAGCAATATGAGCAATATCAGCAAATAAAATTGCCCCAACACTATCAGCAATTTCTCTAAATTTTTTAAAATCAATCTCTCTAGCATATGCTGAAGCACCACAAACAATAATTTTTGGTTGAGTTATTTTTGCAATATCAGCTACTCTATCATAGTTGATTCTTCCATCTAATTCTACACCATAATAAAATGCATGGTAGTTTTTACCAGAAAATGATGGTTTTGAACCATGTGTTAAATGTCCACCATGACTTAAATCCATCCCTAAAATTTTATCACCAGCTTGAAGTAGGGCAGCATATACAGCACCATTTGCTTGAGATCCAGAGTGTGGTTGAACATTTGCGTAGTTACATCCAAAAATTTTGCACAGTCTATCGATTGCTAATTGCTCAACTT
>CALMBI010000008.1 GCA_937860115.1 uncultured Arcobacter sp.
AGAAGAGTGAGTGGTGCAATGGACGCTAATAAACTTAAAAAATTTATTAGCTAACACTATTTTTTTGTCACTAAATCTTTTTGTTTTTGTTTTTTGGCAATATCTTTTTCAACAAAAATGGGCTCTAGTTTCCAAGGGTCAAGTTCAGTATAGTACATCAAAGTGGAATAAGTTGATGGAGTAGGGGTGAAGATTTGGACTTGTTCGGGACTTAGTTTCAGGTCACTATTTGCAAAGTTTTTAAGATCTTTCATATCTTGTTCACTACATCCAGGATGAGCTGCTATCATATAGTATGTCAAAAATTGTTTTTTTCCACTATCGCGATTGAGTGCTTCAAATTTTGTTTTAAAATCTTTTAAAACATCTTTACTTGGTTTTCCCATCATTTTTAGCACTTTGGTTTCACTGTGTTCAGGTGCAATTTTCATTTGACCACTTACATGGTGAGTAACTATCTCTTTAAGATATTCATCACCATAAAACTTATCTTCATTGATAAGGTCATATCTGATACCACTATTGACAAACACTTTTTTTACTGTTGGGATTTTTCGTATATTTTGGAGTAAGGTGATATTTCTTTTATGGTTTGGTTTGAGAGTAGGGCAGATTTTGTACTCATCGTGTTTTGGATTTTTATTATTTGGATTAAACATCTTAAATCCTGTACATCGTTTTTCAGGGCAAACTCCTTCTCCTAATTTTTTATCACACTCATAGCCATACATATTTGCTGTAGCTCCACCAACATCACTTATAATCCCTTTCCATTTTGGATTTTTAGTAAACTCTTGTACTTCATTTAAGATAGATCGTTCACTTCTACTTCGTATTGTTCTCCCTTGATGAACAGAGATGGCACAAAAGTTACACTCTCCATAACATCCGTGATGTGTTGTCACTGAAAATCGTATTGTCTCCATTGCTTTGACTTTACCATCTTTGAGGTAGTATGGATGAACATCCCTTTCATAAGGGAGATCATAAACATTATCAATCTCTTTTTCATCCATATAAAATTGTGGAGGATTTTGGATAAGGTATCTGCCATTGTGTTCTTGATATAAACCTTGTGAACTAAGTGGATCATTGTTGTTATAAAAAAGATGAAACATCTCTATAAATTTGTATTTATCTTCTTGACACTCTTTGAGGCTTGGAAGTTTGATATACTCATCTTTTGGATCTTTTGCTATATAACAAACACCCCTTACATCTTTTGCATCCCCTTTAGTCTTTAGTGCATCTGCAAGCTCAAGGACAGATTTTTCCCCCATCCCATAGATGATATAATCAGCTTTCGCATCAAAAAGTTGCGATCCTCGTATTTTATTGGTCCAAAAATCATAATGTGCTACTCGTCTAAGACTAGCTTCTATCCCACCAAGAACTATTGGTACAGTATTTTTAAAATATTGTCTGATAAGGTTTGAATAGATAAGATTAGCCCTATCAGGTCGGCGGGTATTCTGTTCCCCTGGGGTAAAATCATCAGAGTTTCTAAATTTTTTTAAAGCTGTGTAGTTTGCTACCATAGAGTCCACAAGACCACTACTTACTCCCCAAAAAAGTGTAGGTTCCCCAAGTCGTGTGATATCTTTGTCACTAGTATAATCAGGTTGAGCGATGATTCCAACTTTATACCCATTTTGGATTAAAAGTTTACCAATGATTGCCATTCCACTATAAGGAGAATCGATGTAGGTATCGCCACTTATAAGGATAATATCAAGCTCACTCCAGCCTAATTTTTTAAGTTCTTCTCTGGTCGTAGGGATAAACATAGTTTAGAGTGAGGTAATCTTATTTTTACCACTTTGTTTAGATTGGTAAAGAGCTTCAGTAACTCGTCTAAGAAGTGTATTCTCATTATCTATATCTAAAAATTCTGTGATCCCAAAACTTGCTGTTTGTTCATCCTTGATCCCATCAATCTTCATAGTTTGGATAGTTTTTCTTAAATTCTCTGCTAACAACTCTGCTTTATAGAGATTTGTTTCTGGTAAAATAAGTGCAAAATCCTCTCCAGAAAATCTACCAAAAATATCACAATTTCGTGTAGAATGATCAACTTTTTTTGCTATTTCAGTGATTACAGTATCACCATGGATGAAGCCATATTTTTCATTGATCAATTTAACATTGTCTATATTAAAAAACATCAAAGTGTATTTTGAATGGTATCTTTTTGTTTTCCATAGTGCAATATTGAGTGAATCAAGTAAAAATGACTTATTGTAAATCTTTGTAAGTGGATCGTGTGTCGCATTGAAATAATATTTTTGAGATTCGAGTTTCTCTTCTGTTACATCTTTTAAGGTAATAATATAATTATCATCTTTTTGATTCAATTTTGTCATATGTACACCAAACACTTTTGGCTCAAAGTTTTTGTAATCCATGATTGAAACTGCTTGATCTGTTGTATAGAGTTTACTAATCTCTTCTATCCAATTAAGAGATTTATCTTCAAGTGTAAAAAAATTATGGTGAGCGATAAATGTATTGTCAAGAGATATATATTTTTGATTAAATTGATGTAGGTTGTGAACATCAAAAAAATCTAAAAATGCTTTATTTGTAAGTACTATCTCTTTGCCATTTGTAACAAATATTATTGTACATTGCTGATCTATTACATTTTTTACAATCTCTAATTCTCTTGCTAATTCTCTATTTTTAGTTTGTTCATCAAAAATTTTGTTTGTTAATCCAGTGATATCTTGCAAGATAAGTAAGATTGTTTCTGATTGATTTGCAAAATAATAAGAACAATGAAATGAAAAATACATATCATCAATCTTTATTTTCTCTTTTATGCAGTGACCTGTATTTTTTATCGCTTCATAAATCTCTGGCCATTTATTATTGTCAATAAGTGTTTCTATAGCTTTATCTCTAAAGCTACCAAATTTCTTAGTTGCTTTATGGTTCATCCATTGAATAATTTGCTCATTATTATCTTCATGCACTTCGATGATATATTCATCTATAAAATTGAGTGTATTTTTTATATTTTTGAGGCGAGATTCCAAAAATTGACTATATGAACCTTTTATATTGTTAGCAATATCTCTCATAGTGATGATGTTTATTGGTTTATTTGTATCATCATCAGTTATTATGATTCTATTTATTTTATTTGTAGTCATAATATCTACAACACGTTCAAGCGGTGTTGAATATTTTGTACATATTACAGGATGGCTCATAACACTCTCTATCGACTCTGTTGTTGGAATTTTTTTATTTGCGATTTTTACTGTATCTCTTTCTGTTAAAATTCCTACAGCTTCTCCAACTTCATTAAGAGCTATGATAGAGCCAATATTAAATTTTGACATAGTTTCTATTGCATCAAATATTGTATGTCTATATGAAAGGTTGATAAGTTGTTTTTTATTATCTAAAAATGATGAGATTAAAATATCGGTTTTAAATGAGTTTCCTTCAAGATTTTTTACTAAAATATCTTGCGTTATAACACCTTTAAATATCCCATTATCATCTACTACAACTAATCTTTTCACTTCGCTGTCAATCATCATGTGCAATGCAAAATCGATACTTCTTTTTTTATTGATAGTGATTGGAGTTTTGAAAGTAAAATAATCAACCAAAAGAGTTTCTTGATCGATATCTTGATATAAAACTTCTAAAATATTTCGTTCGCTCAAGATACCAATAGGGGTGTTTGTCTCATCAACCAATACAAGAACACCTTGATGATTTTGATCCATAAGTTGTATTGCTTCACTAATTGTTGCCTTGTTAGAGATTGCAATATATTCCTTATACATCAAATCTTCAAGTATTGTCATGATCTATACTTATTGTTGTTCTGTTCTTCTTATTCTGATACTTAATTCTTTAAGTTGCTCTGGATCAACTTCACTTGGCGCTTGTGTTAGTAAACATTGTGCTTTTTGAGTTTTTGGAAATGCTATAACATCTCTAATTGAATCTGTTCTAGCTAAAAGCATAATAAGTCTATCAAATCCTAAAGCAAACCCACCATGCGGAGGTGCACCAAATTCTAAAGCATCAAGTAAAAATCCAAATTTTTCTCTAGCCTCTTCATCACTAATTCCCATAAGTTCAAATACTTTTGATTGGATATCTTGTTTGTGAATTCTTATTGATCCACCACCAAGTTCTGTACCATTAAGTACGATATCGTAAGCAACTGAAGAGATCTCTTCAAGATCATCAAGATTCTCTAAAGATTTTGGCATTGTAAATGGATGGTGAAGTGCTTTTGTTCTTCCATCTTCCACTTCAAACATTGGAAAATCAACAACCCATAAGAATTCATACGTATCTTGTGGGATAATATTCATCTCTTTAGCTAGGAAAAGTCTAAATCTTCCCATATAATCCCAAACAGTTTTCTTATCTCCAGCTCCAAAAAATACAACATCGCCTTCAACTAAGTTTGTTCTTTTTACGATCTCTTCAAGATCAGCTTCAGAGAAAAATTTTGTAAGTGGACCTTTTAATCCATCCTCTTTCATTTGGAAGTATCCAAGACCTTTTGCTCCAAATTTTCTTACATAATCTTCAAAAGATTTCATTTGTCTTTTAGAAAAAATATTATCTCCATTAGGACATCTTAAAGCTTTGATTCTATTTTTTTTAGGATCTTTTGCAATATCAGCAAAGATCTCATTTGTTGAATTTGCGAAAATATCGATTACATCAACCATTGGCATCTCAAATCTCATATCTGGTTTATCAGATCCATAGATCTCCATAGCATCACTATATGTCATACGATTAAATTTTTTAGGGATCTCATGACCTGCAGCTTGGAAAATATTGTAAATCAATTCTTCAGCTACAGCCATAACATCTTCTTGATCACAAAAAGACATCTCAACATCTATTTGAGTAAATTCTGGTTGTCTATCAGCTCTTAAATCTTCATCTCTAAAACATTTTGCAATTTGGTAGTATCTATCAAATCCACTGACCATTAAAAGTTGTTTGAAAAGTTGTGGAGATTGTGGCAATGCATAAAACTCACCACCATGAACTCTTGAAGGCACTAGATAATCTCTAGCACCCTCTGGAGTAGATTTTGTTAAAATTGGTGTTTCAACATCTAAAAACCCTAAGTTATCAAGTGTATTTCTTGCAGCGATTCCAACTTTACTTCTTAATTTAAAAATATTATATGATCTTTCAGTTCTCAGTTCTAAAAATCTATTTTTAAGTCTTATCTCTTCATTTACTCTTTCGTCCCCTAGTTCAAATGGCATAGGTTTACTTCTATTTTCAATGATAAGATTTTCTAAGATGATCTCAATTTTGCCAGTTTTTAGTTTTGGATTTTCTAATCCTTCCCCTCTTGCTCGCACCTTTCCTGTTGCTATTAAAACAAATTCATCTCTTACTTTATCAGCTACTTCCCAAGCACTTTTATTATCAGCAGGGTCACAAACAAGTTGAACTAATCCACCTTTATCTCTTAAGTCTATAAAAATTAATCCACCATGATCTCTTCTACTATTTACCCAACCAACTACGGTTACGGTTTGCCCAATATTATTTTCTGTTACATCTGTACAATAATGTGTTCTCACTATTATCATCCTCTCAAGTTTATAAAAATTTTGCGATTGTAACTAAATGTAGCTAAAAGAGTGGTTTTGTATAATATTTAGGAATAGTAAAGTGTATAAAAAAAGGCTAAAAATGATTGAAATGTGTTGGATTTTAACTAATCCAACCCTTTCTTTTGAAGATATAAAGTGGTAGTGCTGATGAGATTAACATCAATACAATAGATACGGCATATCCATAATCCCAGTGAAGTTCTGGCATAAAATCAAAGTTCATTCCATAGATACTTGCTATAAGTGTTGGAGGAAGAAAAATCACATTTACGATTGTAAACATTTTAATAACTTTATTTTGCTCAATACTCAAAACCCCAAGGAAGATATTTTGAAGATAATCGAGTCTTTCAAAATTAAATTCAGTATAGTCAATAAGTGACTTGATATCTTTTAACATGATTTGAATATCGTGTCTTAGTTTATCTGAGACTTTCATTGATTTTAAAAATGCAGTTAAGATTCTTTGCTTATCTGTAAGATTTTCTCTGATTTTCATATTAAGATCTTCAAATGCAGAGATCTTTTCAAGTACTTCTTCATCATCATTTTTATAATCTGTAAAGACAAATTTTCGTAAATTTGTGATATCTCGTGAGAGTTTTTCGATAATATCTGCATCTGCATCTATTCTAATATCTAAAATAGAACAAAAGATATCAAATCCATCTTTGAAATCACTTGGTGAACTCTTAAACTTTTTGTTCATCTCATCAAAAGTTTTAAGATCAATATATCGAATAGAGATAAGCAGTTTATTATGTAAGATAAACGATACAGTTTCATTTTTTGGTGTTAAGTCATTTGATACAAGGAAGTAGCTATTGATCTCAATTTTGTTACTCTCTTCCCAATACCTTGAAGATATTTCAATCTCTTCAGATTCTTGTTTTGTAGGGAAAAGAATATCAAAGTTTTTTTCTATAAAGTTTTTTTCTTTGATAGTTGGTTGGTGCATATCGATCCAAATAACATTTCGTTTCATCTCGTCTGTGATGATGTCTAATGATTCTTCAATCTCAACAACTTTGAGCCGATTACTGTTATTTAGTGTATAAAATATAATCATCGTACCCTCCAAAGAATTTTGGCAATGATACTCAAATTAAACTTTTTTTGCTATAAATGGAGGTTACAAAAAGATTAATCTTACTAATCTATAATTAAGTATTTTTTCACTAGAATCCCAAACTTATTTTTAAAAGGAAAGATGTCATGTCAACAAAAAGAACATATCAACCACATAATACTCCTAGAAAAAGAACTCACGGATTTAGAGCAAGAATGGCTACTAAAAACGGAAGAAGAGTTTTAAAAGCTAGAAGAGCTAAAGGTAGAAAGAGATTAGCTGTTTAAGTAAACCACATAGAGTTAAAACAACTCAAGAGTTTAACAAAATCTATAAAAGCAACACAAAGTGGCATACGCAAACTTTTGTTGCTTTTTTTAAATCTGCACAATTTACGAAGATTGGTTTCGTAGCATCAAAAAAAGTCGGAAACGCTGTCAATAGAAATAGAGCCAAAAGATTATTAAGATCACTTGTCCTTAAAAATGAATCATCACTTCCAAAAGGTGAGTATGCATTTGTAGCAAAAGAGGAGATCTTAAAGAGAGAATATCTACAACTTGAAAAAGATTTCAAATATGCTTTTAAAAAGATGGGGCTTGTAAAAAAGGAAAATTAGTGAGAACTATTTTTTTATCTTTGATCAATTTTTATCAAAAATATCTCTCAATATTATCTCATGGAAGTTGTAGATACCATCCAACTTGCTCAGAATACGCAAAAACACATTTTACTTATAATAATTTTGTATTAGCATTTTACTATTCAATCATACGAATACTCAGTTGTAATAAACTTTTTCGTGGTGGTTTTGACTATCCGATAGTAAGATATAATTTAAATAATGTGATTTTTAAAAAGATTAAGATAAAATTCTGGCTTATTCCTACTTCAGATGGACGATTTTATATGATCAAAAATTGGGATAGAAACAGAAAATAAACAAATATTAGGATAACGAACATATGGGAAGAATGACTGACAATACTCTAAATAAACAA
>CALMBI010000009.1 GCA_937860115.1 uncultured Arcobacter sp.
TTTAATTTACCATTTTCTTGGTAAGTGATTTTATATTTCATGCAAAGCATACTCTTCTAAGGATGTTGTCCCATCTAATACTTTTGAATATAGATTTTCATTTATTTTCGTATATTTAGCATAAGCAACAATCTCAGTAATATCAGATGATTGAAGGATCATTTTTGAGATTGTATCATCAAATTCAAAGTGTTCTGTGACGATCGTTCTTCCATCATAACCTGTAAAATTACACTTTTTACAACCTTTTGGCAAATAGATCTCTTTTTGATCATAAGTGATTTTCTCTTTACATGTACCACATAAAACACGTACCAATTTTTGTGAGATAATAAGCCTTAAAACTGATGCAATTAAATATGGTTTTGCTTCTAAATCCAAAAGTCTATTGATAGTTTTAATAGCATTATTTGTATGTAATGTTGCGATCACCAAATGACCTGTCAAAGCTGCTTGAATTGCGATTTTGAGAGAATGGATATCTCTTATTTCACCAATCATAATCACATCTGGATCTTGTCTTAAGATATTTTTTAAAACAACTTCATAACTCAGTCCTATCTCTTCATTAATTGGGACTTGCATTATCCCATCAATGTTATATTCTATAGGATCTTCAATCGTGATGATCTTTTTCTTTTTTTTATCAAGTTTATTTAAAATAGAGTACATTGTAGTTGTTTTTCCACTTCCTGTTGCCCCTGTTATTAAAATCATCCCTTGCGTATAGTTGATATTTTTTACAATTGCATCATATAGATCTTTACAAAATCCAACCTCATCTAAATTTAAAAGTGCTTTTTTATTATCCAATACCCTAATCACTATAGACTCACCACTAATAATAGGTAAAATAGAGACTCTAAAATCATAATCTTCATCTTTTATATTTTTTGAAAATCGTCCATTTTGAGGTGTTCTTTTTTGGGCAATATCTAATTTTGAAAATAATTTAATAGTGGAGCTTATGATAGGATACAATTCGATAGAAAAACGAAAAAATTGGACAAGCACCCCATCAACTCTCACTCTAAAAATGATCGCATTTTTAAGAGATTCTATGTGAATATCACTAGATTTTAGATCAATCGCAATCTCTAAAACAAGATCTAAAAACTGACCAATATACGATTCATTTAAAAAATTCTCATCTTTTTGAAGTAGTACTTTTTGAGCAAGTGTGTAAAGTTTAATTTTATTATCCAAATGAAGTATCTCAAAATCGTATGCTTTTTGATCAATCTTTACTAACTTTATAGGTTTTTTGAACTCTTTTTCAATCTCTGACAGATCCAAATTTAGATTAGGCGATCCAATTTGTAAATAAATATCATGCTCTTTGAGAGGAATTATTTGATATTTTTTGATAGATTCTCTCTCTGTATTGTCTATCAATTTATAATTTATGTCAATTGTATCAAGATCAATCATTGCTAAACATCTCCATTATTGCTTCTTTATTTCCATTTTGAAATTTAATGATCTCATTTGTTATAGATACGATTGTATAGCCTTTGTATCTATCCCCAAGAGTAAGCCAGTTTTTATTTAATAACACATATTGACCAACAATTGCAGTAGTTTTAGAACGAGGAAAAATCTCTATCATATCCTCCTCATCGGCTGCTACGATTGTCCCATTTAGATCGATTACCTCTTGTATTTCTAGATTCTCTTTTTGGTGTATCTCTTTTTGTATTTTCATATTTGTAGAGATCTTTGAGTGTGCTTTTTCTTTGACAACAGTTTTTATTGCTTTAGGTAGTTCAGCTTCAGCAATCATCTTTTCAAATGGAGATTTTATAACGATTTGTTGGAGATTTTTTTGATTATTGTTATACAAATTTTGACTTAGGTGTAGCGTAATCGCAAGTCGATTTTTACTATGTTGAAAATCTAATTGATCAATATCATAGGATTGTTCAATTTTTAAAAGACAATTTAAAAGATCATTGATCTTACCATTGAATTTAATATCGATTGTTTTAAGATCTTGAATACTTAGAGCACATATTTTTATATTATGAATATGTGCTAATGATTCAAAATATTGAGCAATCTCTAGATATGATGTTTGTTTTGTAGAGGATTGTATGAGTTCTTTTTTTTGCTCACTTTTTATAATAGATGACCCATTCTTCAGAGAAAAGTCATTGATATATAAAAATACGAAAATCAAAATGGGAATACTATAAAGTTCTATCTTTTGAAACTTCGAAAGTGAGTTATATCTATCTAGGAACTTCAATCGTCACCTCAACCAAAAAAAATCTCTCGTGTGATTTTTCTATCTTTATGATTTTTGAAGATTTTTTATATGATGTTAAAAATTTATCTAGATCTGTATCGATAGCTTTTATCTGCAAATGAAACGATTTTTTAAATTCTATTTTTATGAATTCTATATTGTACCGAGCACCATCATCTAAGATTTTTGCTAAAAATTGAATAATATCTTTTTTAGGGGAGTTTTGTAATAAGCTGATTGATTCAATCTTTTGTTGATCTGTTTGTGGTAGTTTGCTACTATAAAAATATCCAATGAGTAATAGGATCACTCCAAAAAGTCCATAGACTCCATACAAGTAAAATTGTTTCTTGTTTTGAAATCTGATGATTGGAAGAGTATTGATTTTGTCAAAGTTTGTTTTGTATTGTGTTAGAGTATCTGTATTAATAATGATCGATTCATCTACTCTAATATTATGAGTAAAAAGTATAAACTTTTCGATCTCTACAGTAGTGTAGCTTTTGTTTTCGTATCCAAATAAAAATTTATTGTTTTTATAAAGTGCAAAGAACTCTTCTGTTATAAATAATCTGTAATCTTTTTCATCGTAAGGGTCATATGGATATTCACTAAATAACTGTAATTCTAAAATATTATTTTTTGATTTTGAGCGAAATAAATATATCTCATATCTTTTTAGATCTTTTGCATAATAGAGATAAACTTGGCTCTCATTATCTATTGAAATATTGTGTTGTACAAAAATTGATTCTAAAAACTTTTTAAGATATTTACTATTGATCTCTTCAGTTACATCTTTTGAGATATGAGTGATTTGTGAAAATAAAATAAGATTTTTTATTTCGCCATTTTTCACAATACTCCTTTATGTAACTTTCTAAATTGCTTGATCTTTGATGATTTGAATTCCATCTTCCAAAAGAACGTATGGAATTTTCTTTTCGTTTAGAGTATATGTTAGTGTAATCATATCTTGCGTAGTTCTATAATCAGTCATCTCTTTATTTTTAAAAAATCTATATGTTTCTTTATCAAATTTAACTGATGGTAGTGTTTTTGATAACTTTGATAATTGTAATAGTAATTTGTCATCACAATACAATGGACAAGGGCTTTTTTTGACAAAAATATCTATCAAATCTTTTCCATTTATAGGTTTAGTGATCCTTTTTTTATTGTATTTGGTGATACAAAAATCACACCCTTTCTCTTCAGAACAAATATCAGTATCACTTATTGTAATAATTTGTTGAGTTTGGTTTATTCCTAATATTTCATTTAATAGTTTTTCGCCATTCTCATCTTTAAAATCAATAAATACAAAATCGTATTGATACTTATTATATAATTTAAGTCCATCATCATAATGTGTAACTTTATCAATAAACAATTCAATAGGTAAAGACTCAAGAAGTTCGCAAAATTTTGTTAAATCTGCAATATTATTATCATAAATTAATATTTTCATAAACAAATTGTATTCTTTTATTGTCATTTTTGTGTAACTTTTCAAGTTTTTTTGAAAAAAAAGTTAATTTTTTTATAAAGTCAGCTTTCTAATACTATTTGGTATCATATAAGAAAATCAACATATTGGAATATAGATGTCAAATAATAAATTTTTCGGAGCTCATGTAAGTGCAGAGGGTGGAGTACAAAATGCCCCACTCAATGCTATGCAGATAGGTGCAAAGGCTTTTGCACTTTTTACAAAAAATCAAAAAAGATGGGATGCAAAACCATTTGAAACAAAAACACTTGATGAGTGGTTTGCAAACTTAGAAAAAAGTGGTATTTTACCTAAACATATCCTTCCACACGATAGTTATCTTATCAATCTTGGGCATCCAGAAGAGGATAAACTCCTTAAAAGTAGAGAAGCCTTTATCGATGAGATGAAAAGATGTGAAACTTTAAAACTTGACCGTCTTAACTTTCACCCAGGTAGCCATCTACAAAAATTTTCAAAAAAAGACCCAAACCTTGATGAACTCACTTATAGTGCAGAGATAGAGTGTCTTGAAACGATAGCTGAATCAATCAATCGTGCCTTAGATGCTACGAAAGGGATAATCGCTGTGATAGAAAATACAGCTGGTCAAGGGAGTAATCTAGGCTATACATTTGAACACCTAGCTTATATCATCGATAAAGTTGAAGATAAAAGTCGAATAGGAGTTTGTATCGATACTTGTCATATGTTTACTTCTGGATACGATATAAGAACTCGTGAAGCTTATGATAAAACTTGGAATGCTTTTGATAAAATCGTTGGAAGAGAGTTTTTAAAAGGGATGCATATCAACGATAGTAAACCACCACTTGGAGCAAAAGTGGATAGACATGAATCTTTAGGACTTGGGCATATCGGAATAGATGCATTTTCTTTTATCGCAAATGATGAAAGAATGGATGATATTCCACTTATCTTAGAAACACCAAATGAATCACTTTGGGCTGATGAGATTAGAAAACTTTATAGTTTGGTAAAATAACAATATATAAATTATCAAAGCATTAGATTGTAGGTTTTGAACGATTCTGCAATCTTAGGGTCAAACCTTTAGGTTTGGGGCACCCAAGATGAAGCCTTAGTGAAAAACTTATAATCTGATGATTATTTAGATTTTAAAATAGATTAGGAAAAAAAATGGAAAAAAAACTACACCTTGTAAGTCTTGGTTGTACAAAAAATTTAATTGATAGTGAAGTGATGTTGGGTCGGCTTAAAGATTATACTATCACAGATGAACCAAGTGAAGCTGATTTGCTTATAGTGAATACTTGTGGATTTATAGAAAGTGCAAAAGAGGAATCTTTAAACACGATTTTTAATCTTCACGACCAAAGAAAAGAAAGCTCAGTACTTGTGATGGCTGGATGTTTATCACAACGATACAAAGATGAGTTACAAAGTGAACTTGTGGAGGTTGATATCTTTACAGGTGTTGGGGATTATGATGTGATTGATAAGCTTGTGGAAGAGAAAAGAAGTCAATTTTCTCCAAAAGTTTTTTTAGCAGATGAAACACTTGATAGGGTCATCACTGGTTCAAATTTTCATGGATATATAAAACTAAGTGAAGGGTGTAATCAATCATGTGCATTTTGTGCGATACCAAATTTTAAAGGGAAACTCAATAGTAGAACTCTTGAATCGATTGAAAAAGAGCTACAAAATATGGTTGCAAATGGATATTATGATTTTTCTTTTGTAAGTCAAGATAGCAGTTCGTACCTTAGAGATCATGGGATAAATGATGGACTAGAGCAACTTATCGAAAGAGTTGAAAAAATTGATGGAGTTAAAAGTGCAAGAATTTTATATCTTTATCCATCAACAACAACTTTAAATCTTATCAATAAAATTGCCCAAAGTCCAATTTTTCATACTTATTACGATATGCCACTCCAACATATTTCAAGTAATATGTTAAAAATTATGAAAAGAGGAAAAGGGACAGAGAAACTCAAAGAACTAATGGAAGCGATGAGACAAACCCCAAACTCTTTTGTAAGAAGCACTTTTATTGTAGGACATCCAGGGGAGAGTGAAGAAGATTTCACAGAACTTTGTAACTATGTAAATGAGTACGAGTTTGATAGAGCAAATGTATTTAGTTATAGTGATGAGGAAGATACAAGTGCTTATGATATGAAAGAAAAAATCCCTCAAGAAATTATCGACAAACGAGCAGAAATCTTAGGTGCACTTATCAAAGAGACTACTTTAAAAAGTATGGAAAAAGATATAGGAAAAACTTTCCAAGTAGTTGTTGAAGGTGTAAGTGATGAGCATGATTTACTTTTAAGTGCTAGAAAATTATCGTGGGAAAGAGATATTGATGGGGAGATTTATATCAATGATAATGAATTAGATACACCTATCGAATTTGGAAAAGTTTATACTGTCAAAATAACAGAACTTGTAGGAGATAAACTAGTAGGAACCATCCTTGAAGCATAATATAGAAGCATTTACACAAATGGTTTATAACAATCAATTTGTAGAAGCTCATGAGGTGCTTGAGGAGGATTGGAAAGAACTTAAAAAAACTGGACTTAAAGAGGAAGCAAAATTTCTTCAAGCCCTTATCAATGGAGCAACATCAATTGCTCTTTGGGTCAAAAAAAGACCTGAACCAAGTGCTAGAGTTTGGGATTTTTTTCAAAGAAATAAGCACCTTATTTCGACAATTGAAGCTAGCGAAACACAAAAATATATCTTTGTAATCAAACTTTTAGAATTCAAATACAAATCATTCACCACAAAAGAAGATCTTTAAATACTCTTTGTTATAATTCTTTCCTATTTTTATTATAAGGATAAGATATGAAAGAAAATATAGAACTTAGAGAAGACTACAGCAGATTACAATATTTTCCAATTATGATGTATGCTATTGTAATGGGGCTTGGTGGTCTTACTATTACATATCAAAAAGCACATCTTTGGCTTGGATTTCCATCGATTCTTGGTCAAGTACTTATGGGGATCACAACAATAGCATTTTTTCTAATATCAGTTTTATATATGATGAAATATTTTAAATATAAGCATGAAGTTATTGCTGAATTTAATCATCCAATACGAATCAACTTTTTTGCTGCTATATCTATCTCGATGCTTATGCTTGCGATCATCTTTAAGGAAGAATTTGTTGCCATTAGCGCACTATTTTGGTATATAGGAGTATTGCTTCATTTTGCACTTACTATGTACACAATAGCATTTTGGATCAATAAAAATCAAGTGCTAGATCACTCAAATCCTGCTTGGTTTATCCCAATTGTAGGAAATGTACTTGTTCCTGTTGGTGGAGTTGGATTTGCAAATGCAGGTGTATTAAACTATTTTTTTAGTGTTGGAATGTTTTTTTGGATTGTGCTTTTTGCACTTATTTTAAATAGAATCATTTTCCATCATCAACTAGCTACAAAATTTATGCCAACTCTCTTTATCCTCATCGCTCCACCTGCTGTTGGATTTATCGCTTATGTAAAACTCTATGGGCATATTGATACTTTTGCTTTGATGCTTTTTAATATGGGGTTATTTTTTACATTTTTAGTTGCTTTTATGTATAAAAACTTTATCAAAATCAAGTTTTTTATCTCATGGTGGGCATTTGTTTTTCCAGTAGCTGCAATGGCAATAAGCTCTATGCTAATGTTTCATCACACGAAAGATATCGGACTTTATATCTTATCGTATGTGTTAGTTAGTGCAGTTACACTTATTGTATTTATAGTTGCATACAATACTATTTTAAATATCAACGAAAAAGAGATATGTATCAAAGAGTAGAATTTCTACTCTTTTTTCTCTTATTTATCTTCTTCTTTTTGGTGAAGTATCCCCTAAAATAGCTCCTAAAATCCCTCTTACTATTTGTCTGCCAACTTGTGAACCGATCGCTCTAGCTGCACTTGAAGCAAATGCACCTAACACTTTTCCAATCTCACTACTTTCCTCTTTTTTCTCATATGTATCTGCAATATCACTATCAATTTGATTTTGTTTCATTGCTTTTGCACTCAAAATCTCATATGCTGATTCTCTATCTATCTCTTGTTCATAAACACCAAAAATTACAGAATTTTTGATATGTTCTTTTATCTCTACCTCTTCAAGTGGAGAAAATGCGCTTTGTGGAGGATAGATAAATGCCCTTTGAACAAATTGAGGAGTAGCATTGCTATCAAGTGTCGAAATCATCGCTTCTCCAACACCAAGTGCTAAAAGTGACTCTTCAACATCATCCCCTTTTTCTTGTCTAAAAGAGGCTGCTATTGCTTTGATTGATTTTTGATCTTTTGGTGTGTAGGCTCTTAAAGCATGAACAAATTTATTTCCAAGTTGCCCCAAAACATCATCAGGGATATCAAGAGGGGACTGACTGATAAAATAGACCCCTACACCTTTTGATCGTATCAGTCGCACCACTTGCTCTATTTTATCAAGCAAACTTTTTGGAGCATTATCAAAAAGTAAATGTGCTTCATCAAAAAAGAAAACAAACTTAGGTTTCTCAACATCTCCAACCTCTGGAAGCTTTTCAAAAAGTTCTGAGAGTAACCAGAGTAAAAATGAAGAATAAAGCTTAGGAGAGTTAATAAGTGTTGTAGCATTGAGAAGATTGATCACACCTTTTTGCCCCTCTGTTTGTAAAAAATCATCAATATCAAGTGCAGGTTCACCAAAAAAGCTATCAGCACCCTCATTTTCTAAAACTATCAAAGCTCTTAAAATCGCTCCAACACTTGCAGCTGAAATATTTCCATATTCACTTTTTAAAGTTGCACTATTTTCACTGACAAAATTTAGCATCGCTTTTAAATCTTTTGTATCTAAAAGAAGGAGCCCATTATCATCTGCAATCTTAAAAACAATACTCAGCACTTGTCCTTGTGTTTCATTGAGACCTAAAACTTGTGAAAGTAACAATGGTCCCATATCTGAAATAGTAGTATGAATCGGATGACCATTTTTTCCATACAAATCCCAAAGCATCAAAGGGAAACTATCAAAACTAAAATCCTCTAATCCCATAGACTCAAGTCTTTTTTCTAGTTTTGGTGTGAGTGTATTTGCTTTTGCAAAACCACTCAAATCCCCTTTCACATCAGCTAAAAAAACAGGTACTCCATTGTTACTAAAAAGTTCTGCTAAAACTTTGAGTGTCACTGTTTTTCCAGTCCCAGTAGCCCCAGCGATAAGCCCATGACGATTTGCCACACTCAAATCAAAATCTATCTCATTTACACTATTTTTTGCAACAATCATCCTTTTACTCCCCATATTAATTGGCAAATCTTAACCAATTAAAATTTAGAGTATATTAAACATGGGAGGTAAATTTTATCGTTTATTGGTATAATCTATCAAATTATCAAAAAGGATCATATCTTGTCATATACTGTGAATGAAACAATTAAGAAATTACAAGAAAACAATCTTCTTAAAATCATCTCTGAACCTCTAGATATCTACTTAGAGATTCCACATATTGCTTATATCGAAGTAAAAAAATCAAATAGTAAAGCGATACTTTTTACCCATCCAATAGATAAAAAAACTGGTAAAAAATTTGATACTCCAGTTTTAATGAATGTTTTTTGTAACAATAAAGCAGTTGAACTTTTTATAGGTGATGGAGATAAAATTGGTGCTGAAATAGAGGGGCTTTTAAAGATGAAGCCACCTCAAGGCTGGGCTGACAAACTAGCACTTTTTGGAAAGCTTTTTGATTTAAAAAATGTCCCACCTAAAAAACTATCTTGTAAAGGGATATGTCAAGAGATTATAAGACTTGGGCACGATGCAAAGCTCAGTGACCTTCCAATTTTGACTACTTGGGAACAAGATGGGGGAGCTTTTATCACTATGGGGCAAGTGTATACTACAAGTCTTGATGGAAAGATGAACAATGTAGGGATGTATCGACTACAAGTTTACAATGATGGGCAACTTGGAATGCACTGGCAAATCCACAAAGATAGCAATCACTTCTTCCATGAATACAAAAAAGCTGGTAAAAAGATGCCTGTGAGCATTGGAATTGGTGGAGATCCTATGTATATTTGGTGTGGACAAGCACCCCTTCCTATAGGGATATTTGAGCTTATGCTCTATGGATTTGTCAAAAAAGAAAATGCAAAACTTGTCAAATCTATCACAAATGATATCTATGTACCACATGATGTTGATTTTGTAATCGAAGGTTTTGTGGATCCTGAAAAACTCAAAATCGAAGGACCTTTTGGAGATCATACTGGTTACTATACACTAGAAGAAGAATATCCAGTCCTTGACGTAACTTGTATCACAAGCAAAGAGCATCCTATTTTTGCAGCAACTGTTGTGGGTAAACCTCCTTTAGAAGATAAATATATGGGATATGCGACTGAGCGAATTTTCCTTCCACTTTTAAAAACAACAGCACCTGATTTGATTGATTATTATATGCCTGAAAATGGTGTTTTTCACAATCTAATCTTAGCTAAAATCAATGTAAACTACCCAGGACATGCAAGCCAAATGATGCATGCATTTTGGGGAGTTGGGCAAATGAGCTTTGTAAAACACGCTATTTTTGTAAGTGCTGAAGCTCCAACACTTCACGATGATGAAGCTATCACAAAATGGATACTCAATCGAATTAATCCAGAGGAACTTCTAATCACAAGAGGTGTAGTTGATGCACTTGATCACTCTAGCCCAAAATTTGCAGTTGGTGGAAAATTAGGAATCGATTGTACAGGTGATGAGATCCAAAATAGTGGAATTATTGCACTTAGTGATGAAGAACTTCTTCATAAAATACAAAGTATCACAAACGAAGTTGTTGAACTTAGACAGTACTATACAGATACAAAAAATCCAATCACAGTGATAAGTGTCGAAAAAAATAGAAGCCAAAAAGAGCTTTTTGATGAGCTTAAAATTCTTTTCTTACATATCAAAATCTTAGTGATTATTGATGTTAAAAATAATCATCTTGATAATCCCTATATGCTCCTTTGGAGAGTTGTCAATAATATAGATAGCAATAGAGATATTTTTATAGAAGATAATCTAATAGGAATAGATGCGACCAATAAAAATAGTTTAGATGGGTTTACAAGAAGATGGCCAGATGATGTTACTTGTACTGCAAGTGTTTTGGATGATTTAAGAACAAGAAATATTATTGATATCGATGATGAGTTTATTACAAAATGGGGATTAGTTTAATTTAATCTATACTCGTTACAATTCAATTAAAAAAGGGAGAAAGTTATGAAAGGTGTCGTTTTTATAGAATATATGGAAGTTTATTGAGGATCAATTTGGATACGATGTAGTGGATGAGATGATAGAAAAATCAGGTGTTTCTGGAGTCTATACACAAGCTGGAAATTATCAATTTAGCGAATTGTTTGCTATGATTCAAGCACTCTCGACTATCGTCGATAAACCTATTGGATTTTTGGTGGAAGCTTTTGCAAAAAATCTTTTCCCAAAACTAGTCACGATCTATCCAAAACCGGTCCAAAGTTATGATAATACTTTTGATTTTATCGCTCATGTTGATGATGTTGTACACCCTGAAGTAAAAAAATTGTATCCTGATACTGAGCTTCCTGAATTTGAACTTGTGAGTAGAACAGAGAACGAGCTTGTAACGATCTATTCTTCTACAAAACCACTTATGGACCTTACACGAGGACTTATGATAGGTTGTGCTACATATTATAAAGAAAATCTTGATGTGCAGTATGAGATGCTTCCAAAAACTAGTCCAAAATTTCAAGCTAAATTTACTCTAAAAAAGATCTAAACAAGTATGACAATAGAAGAAGTTGAAGAGAAATGGAAAGCTAGACTTGAACGTGAACGAAAAGCACGTAAAGAGTCTGAAAGACTTTTAGAAAATAAAAGTGCTGAACTCTATGAACTCAATGTTTCGTTAGTCAAAAAAGTAGAAGAGGAGCTCGAAAAAAATAGAGAAAAAGAGCTTATTGTCTTCCAACAATCCAAAATGGCAGCGATGGGTGAGATGATAGGAAATATCGCTCATCAGTGGCGTCAACCACTCTCAGCTATCTCTTCAACAGCAAGCTCAAATATCATCCAACTAGAACTTGGTCTTACAAATGATAAAGATCTTAAAAAATCTTTTGAAGATATATTAAACCACACAAGTTTTCTTTCAAGCACCATAGATGATTTTCGAAACTTTTTTAGAAATGAGAAAGAATTTTCACATTTTTCTATCGGTAGTAGTATTGAAAAATGTCAAAATATTCTTACAGCTATTATCCATAATAGATCGATTCAAGTAGTTAAAAATATTGAAGATATCGAGCTCTTTAATCTTAAAAATGAGTTTATACAAGTGATACTCAATATTATCAAAAATGCGATCGATGCACTTTCAAATATTGAAGATGTCACCAAAAGATATATTTTTATTGATGCTTTTAGAGAAGATAATAATGTTATATTACAAATTAAAGATACAGCTGTTGGGATTCCCGATCATATTATCCATAAAATCTTTGAGCCTTACTTTACTACAAAACACCAATCACAAGGGACAGGAATCGGTCTTTTTATGACTAATGAGATCATCGTCAAACATATGAAAGGGAGTATTACAGTAGAAAATCTTTCTACACAAATAGATGATGAAATACTTATAGGTGCTTCGTTTACTATTACGATTCCAACATAAATCTATTTACTAAATGCTATTTTTATTTTTTTGAGTGCTATTTTTAGCTCTTTTTTCGGTAGTGCTACATTCAATCTAAAACAATACTTTCCATTTTTACCAAATGTGATTCCATCATTCAATGCCACTTTTGCATTATTTAAAAGTTTCTCTTTGATTTGTTTGTGTTTCAGTCCTGTCTCTTTAAAATCGAGCCATACAAGATAAGTAGCTTCTACTTTCAAAACATTTACGGATGGAAGATATTTTTTAAAAAACTTCTCTGTAAAAAAGATATTTTTTTTGAGATACACTAAAAGTTCTTCTAACCACACGCCACCTTCATCACTATAACAACTTTGAATAACGGTATTTGAAAGTGTATTTAAAGAGGTAATATGGTGTTTTTTCGCATTTATTTTAAATTTTTCTATGATTGCATTATTTAGTGAAAATGCATATGAAGTATTAAATCCAGCAACATTAAAAGTTTTACTAGGGGCATTTAGTATTAAAGAAGTTGGATTAATAGTTGCAAATGAAGTAAATTTTGTAAATACTAAATCACTATGAATCTCATCAGATACCACTAATATATTATATTTTTTACAAATCTCATCAAGTTTTCTAAGTTCATTTTCACTCCAAACTCTCCCTGCTGGATTGTGTGGAGAACAAAGGAGTAAAAGTTTTGTTTTTGATGTTATTTTAGATTCAAAGTCAAGAAAATCTATCTCATACTTTCCATCCTTTTGAACCAAATAAGATTCAATAAGTTCTCTATTAGAATCTTTTACAACACTAAAAAAGGGAAAATATACCGGTGGGAACACAACCACTTCATCACCAATTTCACTAAATGTTTCAACAGCAATTTTAAGTGAAGGTACTACACCAGAACAAAATAAAATATCTTCTTTCTGAAGTTCTAAATTGTGTCTTTTTTGCCAATTTATAACTGCTTCAAATGAATTTGAAGAAGGAATTTCATATCCATATATTTGTTGCTTTAGTTTTCTTTCAAGTGCTTTTTGGACAAATTTAGGTGTAGCAAAATCCATATCAGCAACCCAAAGGGGCTTTGCATCAGTTACTCCAAAATAACTTTGAAGTCCGTCATACTTCACACAGTCAGTTTCCATTCTATCTATCTTTTTATCAAAATTGATAGAATCTTTTTTCATTGTTTTTCCCAAATAGTGATGAACTCTATTTCAACTATGAGTGTAAAATTTTGTCCCATTAACTCTGTGATTTTTTCTTGTGATGGCAAATTTCTAAAAGCTATAGCTATTCGTCCACCATCATTAAGTCTTTTTGGCAACTCTTCTAATAAAGAGTTAAGATTGTAAATCTCTTCAAAATTATTAGTTACAATAATAAAATCATATCCTGTAAAATGTGGTTTAAGATTACAACTATCCCCTTGCCAAAACTCTAAATTTTTAAGACCCATCAACTCTAAGTTCTTTTGGGCAATCAAAATATTTCTTGCAGTAAAATCAATCCCTACAATTTTTTCTAAACCATTAGATAATTCAAAAACGGCTTTCCCGTAGTCACATCCAAGATTAAGTCCAATTTTATACTCTGGCTTTACAAATTTTTTCGCTTCACTCGCAACCTTTTCGTAAAACTCAATCTCTCTAAAACTTACCTCATCTTGAAAAACTTCAATATCATCTTTATGCTCTTTTGATACTTCCACATATCTAAAACCTGCATGTTGGAAAAAATGTCTTCTAAAAGCATATCTCGAACTCAAAAGTGCCTCATTTCCTGTACTTATAAATGAGCCACCTTTGATTAAATTATGTCTTCTATCAAATGTAGGAACAGAAAAGTCATCATACACAGGGTGGATTTCAAACCCTTTATATCCATCAATAGTCGTACTACTCCACTGCCAAACATTTCCAATCACATCATAAAAATCACCATGTTTAAATTCATTCACAGCAGTTGGTGAACAATAATGCTCCAAGTTGATATTTGCAGGTGCCACTTCACCCCAAAATGGCTCATCTTTTAACCCACTTACTTCATGAAGTCGATACCACATCGCTTCACTTGGAAGGGTGATATTTGTATTTGTTTTGGATGATTTCCATTTACAAAAAGCTAGTGCTTCAAGATAATTTACCTCAACTGGAAAATTTAAAGGAAGTGGGATGATATTTTGTAAAGTTCGTAAAAAGTATTTTTTATCCTCTAAAATCCAAAAAGTTGGATGAGTTACCTTTGTATAGTTTCTCCATCTAAGCCCTTCATCATCCCAAAAAACATCATTTTGATAACCACCATCTTCTACAAATTCTAAAAATTCACCATTTGATACTAAATATTTTGAAGCTTTAAAATCATCTACTATAAAATGAGCCATCCCATACTCATTATCCCAACCATATAAGTCATCTTCTTTCTTTTTCCCTAAAGTGATTTTTCCACCTTTTACATTGAGAAGTTGATTAGTTGGAGCTTTTCCATATTTTGTAGATTCATTAAAAAATGGGTTTGGTTTGATATATTTCAACTCTAACTGTCTATGAAGTACAGAAGAAGTTTCAAGATGGATTCTTTCGTGTTCTATCCCCATCATCACTATCCACATTGGGCTTTCCCATTTTATAGGAAGCGTAAATGGGACATTGTCTATAAACTCTAAAAGTACCTCTTTAGCTTTTTTTCTATAAGTTCGTACCTCATCTACTTTTGGCCAATTGTAGTTTGATTGATTGAGGTCATCCCAACTCATCTCATCAACCCCAATTGCAAAAATAGACTCATAAGAAGGATTTAGCCTATCTTGTAAAAATCCGCCAAGTATCAGTTTATTGATATAAAAAGTAGCTGTATGCCCAAAATAAAAAATAAGTGGATGTCTTAATTTTTCTGGTTGTTCATAAAAAACTTTATCATCACTAAAAATAGTAAAAAGCTCTTCAAAAAGAGTATAGGTTTTTAAAAAATACTCTTTTATCTCAGCTCTTTTAGCTTCGATATCTTCACCTTTAAGTGAGATATTTCTAGT
>CALMBI010000010.1 GCA_937860115.1 uncultured Arcobacter sp.
ATGTGCTTGGTAGTAGTAGTGGTAGGTATTATTTTAGTGGTGTGAAAGTGAGTTTTTAAATGAAAAAAATAGTTTTATTTTTGATGGTGGTGGGGAGTTTATTTTCCGCACCTCTTGAAAAGTTGGTTATAGCAGGTCCAGTTGCAACTATTAGCCACCCTATTTTTCATCTCATCCAAAGTGGAAGTTTAAAAGATGTAGCAAAAAAAGTGGAGTTTCGCCTTTGGCAAAATCCTGATGAATTAAGAGCAATACTTCTAAAAAAAGAGGCTCATATCGTAGCGATTCCTACAAATGTAGCAGCGAATTTGTACAATAAGGGTGAAAAAATAAAACTTTTCAATATTCCAGTATGGGGGATTTTGGAGATTATCACAAGGGATAAAAATATCAAAACTATAAACGACCTCAAAGGGCAAGAGATAGTTGTTCCATTTCGTGCTGATATGCCTGATATCATCCTTCAAGCAATCATCAAAAAAGCAGGACTTAATCCTAAAAAAGATTTTAAACTCTCCTATGCTCCAACTCCACCAGATGCTATGCAGATGTTGATTTTACGAAGAGCAGACAATGTTCTTTTAGCTGAACCAGCTACTTCTATGGCGATGAGAAAAACTGGTTCTTTTCCACTAAAACTCATAGCTCCCGAACTATTTCGTGGGGTAAATTTACAAAAAGAGTGGGGAAGAGTTTTTAAAGTGGCTCCTAAAGTACCACAAGCAGGACTTGCAGTTGTAGGGGAACTTGATAAAAATATCGTCAAAAGATTTAATGAAGAGTACAAAAAATCACTTGGGTGGTATAAATCCCATCCAAAAGAGGCTGGAGTGTTGGTAGCAAAAAATATAGATTTTTTTAAAGCTGAAGCTGTGGCGGATTCAATCGCTAATGTTCAACTTGAAGCAGTTGATGCAAGTGTGGCAAGTAAAGATTTGGATAGTTTTTATCAGGTGCTTTTGGAAAATGAACCAAAACTAATCGGTGGGAAACTTCCTAATAGTGGGTTGTATTATAAATGAAAACTATTGTAAAGATTGCCAAAGATTTCCCTTGGTTTTTATGGAGTGGCTGGGGAAGTATAGCTTCAATTTTTCTTTTTCTAGCTTTTTGGGATTTTGGCAATCAACTCTATGGGGATTTGGTATTGCCATCTCCTAAAGAGGTATTTATCACAATTATGACTCTTTTTGAAGATGAGAATTTTTTAACCGATTTAACCTTAACAGTACATCGTGGAATTATGGGCTTTGGGGTTTCTTTGGCTTTGGGGACAACTCTTGGACTCTTAGCTGGATATTTTATCACTGCTTCTGTGATGAGTCGCCCGATAGTGACTATTTTGGTGGGAATTCCCCCAATCGCTTGGATAGTGTTAGCGATGATTTGGTTTGGATTTGGGGATATGACAGTGATGTTTACAGTTGTTGTTGCCTCTTTTCCTATCATATTTGTTGGAGCTTTGCAAGGAAGTAGGACTTTGGAAGGTGATCTAAAAGAGATGATGGATAGTTTTGGTTTAGGTTTTTGGCAAAAATGTAAAGACCTTTATTTCCCACATCTTTTTTCTTATCTTTTTCCTTCTTGGGTTTCAGCTCTTGGGATGGCTTGGAAAATAGTGATTATGGCTGAACTTTTAAGTGCAAATGATGGTATTGGAGCATCTTTAGCTGTAGCACGAAGTCATCTTGATACCCCAACAGCTTTGGCACTTGTGAGTGTGATGATAGGGGTTTTGTTGGTCGTTGAATATATTATTCTTGAACCTATCAAAAAAGAGGTGGAATCATGGAGAGATTAGAAGTTAGAGAGCTTAATTTTTATTTTGGATTTAGCCAAATTTTAAACAATATCAATTTTGAACTAAAACAAAATGAAATCATCTCCATAGTTGGTCCAAGTGGTGGTGGAAAAACTACACTACTCAAGCTTTGTGCAGGGCTTTTAGATGTCACCGAAGGGGAGATAAAAAATAGTTTCTCAAGCTCCTCTTTTGCTTTTCAAGATGCAAGATTGCTTCCTTGGAAAACGACCATTGAAAATATCATGCTCCCTATCATCGCCCATACAAAATACCAACAAGCTTATGAGGAAGCTTGTCAAATAGCCCTTAGATTTGGACTTGAGGGCAAAGACTTTATCAAATATCCAAAAGATTTAAGTGGTGGGATGAGACAAAGAGTCAACTTTGCAAGGGCTTTGATAACCAAACCAAAATTACTCTTTTTGGATGAGCCATTTTCCGCTCTTGATATTGGGCTAAAAAGGGAGTTGCAAGATTTTGTTTTGCAAAGTGGTGAAGAATTTGGGACAAGTGTTCTTTTTATCACTCATGATCTTATGGAGGCTATAAGACTTAGTGATAAAATCTTGCTTCTTAAAAGTGACCCTGGGGAGATACTCAAAAGCTATGAGATTACTACTCCAAAACAAAAGAGAGATGATGAATTTGTATTTTCTAAAACAAAAGAGTTTTTAGATGATAGTGATGTGATTAATACTTTTGAGATAAAGGTGAGATGATGGAAAATATAAAACAAAATGCCACAAAGCATTATAAATTTTACCCAGATGAGGCAAATATCCCACCCTATTTGGCTTATGGATTTCGTCCAATTTTTTTGATATTGCCTTTATATATGGCATTTTTGATGGTGGCTTGGGGATTTATATTTAGTGGGAAAGTAAATCTTTTTGATGACCCACTTTCGTGGCATATTTATGAGATGCTTTTTGGAGTTGGAATTGCTGGAATTATGGCTTTTATTTTTACAGGATTGCCTGAGCTTTTTCCTGGTCTTGTGCCAATTGTTGGCAAACTTCTTAGTCGTATTATCGCTCTTTGGCTTTTGGGTCGGATAAGTTTTTGGATGCTTGATATTGTAGGTGTCTATGTAACGGCTTTCATCAATCTTTCTTTATGGATATATATAATCATATGGGCATTTAAGCCTGTGGTTTTGGACAAGCTTCAAAGGCATTCAAGTATCGCCTATACCATCGTGGCTTTAACTATTTTGCAAACTTTATTTTTTGCTTCAAAAGCTGGGCTGATAACAATTGACCCATTTGCTATTTTAAAGCTAAGTGTTGGAGCTTTTATGGTACTAACACTTTTGGCTTTAAGAAGAGTAAATATGGAAGCTATCAATGAAATCATGGAGCGAAAAAAACTTGATGATGTTTTCATAGCAAAACCATTTCGCTATAACCTAGCAATTTTTATGGTGATAGTTTTTAGTACAGTAGAGTTTTTTACACCTTCAAATTCAACTCTCATTTGGCTTGGATTTGGTGCAAGCGCTGCGATACTAGGAGTTCTCAATGATTATAATCTCAAATATGAATCACTTTTAAATGAACCATTTATTTATTATCTTGGCTCAATCGTACTTATGATGGCTTTGGGGTATGGATTTTTGGGATATTCACATCTTATAGAGGGTAATGGTGAAAATCATTTTAGACATTTTTTAACTACTGGTGCATTTGGATTAGGGTTTTTTATGGTGATGGTGATTATTGCTTATGTGCATACTGGAAGAGTTCTAAAGTCAAATCTTTGGATAGCAAGTGGAGTTGTAATGCTTATCATTGCAGCATTTTGTAGAAGTTTAATACCTTTTTTTGAAAATTTGTATCATCCTTTGATGGGAATCTCTATGCTTTTTTGGATAGTACCATTTGTAATATATTGGTTCAAAACAAAAGAGTTTTTGATGAGTCCTAGAGTTGATGGGATTAAGGG
>CALMBI010000011.1 GCA_937860115.1 uncultured Arcobacter sp.
TTATCAGTGAAATACAACAAGTTTATAGAAGCCAAGGGGTTAATATCGCAGATAAACACATCGAAGTTATTTTGTCGCAAATGTTGAGACAGGTGACTATTTTGGATGGCGGAGATACTAAGTTTATCGCTGGTGAAATGATTTCAAAAAAACGATTCAAAGTCGAAAATGAAAGAATCATCAAACTTGGCGGAAATCCAGCTATTGCTGAGCCATTGTTGCTTGGTATTACAAGAGCGGCTGTTACGAGTGATAGTATTATCTCGGCAGCGTCATTCCAAGAAACTACAAAAGTTTTGACAGAAGCTGCAATTTCTGCAAAAATGGATTTGTTGGAAGATTTGAAAGAAAATGTGGTCATCGGACGAACTGTTCCTGTGGGAACTGGTTTGTACAAAAACCAAAGAATCAAATTTTCAAACTAAAAATGTGCGGGATTTTCCCGCGCAAAACATAAATGGAAAACCTAATATTTTTTGTAGCTATTTTTGTAGCACTTGAGCTTTTTGAGTCAAATTGGCAAAAGTCTGAAACATTTTCGGTGTTTTGTTGAATAATTATAAAGTTTACAAAACAGGTTTGGGTTATTACTTCTCGCTGAATCCTACTTTCGTATATTCTATTTTTCTTATTTTTTATTTTTCAAATTTCAGCTTCACAATGCTAAGCATTGCTGCTATGAAGTTTTTTGATATTTCTACTAAGCTTTATTTGATGCAAAAGATTGATGAGTTTGGCGAAAATTCACTTATGCAAATTTTTCAACGCAATATCAATATGGGGCCAATTTTGAGATATTTTAATGCTGTTGTCTATCCGCTTTTGTTTGTGATGGGATGAATAAGTTGTTTTTGCGCTAAGCGTAGTTTGCCTGGTTACTTCATTCTTTTCTTCCAATAATTTGGCTTTCTGTGAAGATTTGCAATCGCAACAATCAGTATGTGATTGCTTCTCGCCCGATAGATTATGCCATAAGGAAATGTTTTGAGCAGGCATCTTCTTGTATTTTGACTAATTTGATGCCAGCCTAATGGGTAAAATTTTATAAGCTCAATCGCATGCTGAATTTCATTTATGAATTTATATCCAAGACTTTTGTGTTGTATTTCGTAATATTCAAAAGTATCATCAAGTTCAGCCTGAGCAGGTTCTAAAAATTCAATTATCATTGATCGTATTTAGAGAAAACCTGTTCTAATGGAATAGTATTTAAATTCCCGTTTTGCATTGCTATAAGCCTATTCTCAACTTCTTCTGCCCAATAATCATCGATCTCTTTTGAAGGTACAACCAGACTCAATGTTAATTCATCAATCAATTTGATTTTTTCCAAAGGCTTCAACGATAACAATTCTTCTTTGATTGACATAATTGCCTCCGGTTTTGGGTATTTTTGATCGGATTGTATCATAAAACATACAAAATTTCACTATATTCTAGTTAAATGCTGTTGTCTATCCGCTTTTGTTTGCGATGGAAATGTATTAAAGTAAAAGTGATAAAAATATCTCCAAACTTGAATGGGAAAAAGTTCAAAAATAATTTATAAGTAAGCTCTATCTAGAATTCACATTCTGTCTAAAGTATATTTTATAATAAACTAATTATAATTCTAAAATATAATTCAAAAGGCTAGGATGAATCTAGCAACACTCCAAAAAATATCAATCCAAATATTAGCTCGCCAAATTCCTGAATACAAAAGATATCTTTATTCAAAAATTGACTTTACTTCAAAACTAATAGGTATAAAAGGTGCTAGAGGTACTGGGAAAAGTACAATACTTTTGCAATATGCAAAAAGTTTAGATTTTCCATTTTCTAAGATTTTATTTATAAGTTGTGATCATCCTGCGATGAGTGGTGTGAGTTTGTATGAGGTAGCTGAGAGTTTTTATGCTAGAGGTGGAAAACTACTGATTATCGATGAGATTCATAAGTCACCAAATTTTTCTAGTGAACTCAAAGCTATTTATGATGTGTTTGATTTACAAGTGATATTTAGTGGATCATCTGCTTTACAAATAGAACATGAGAGTGGAGATCTATCAAGAAGAGCTGTTATTCATACCCTTGGAGTGTTATCTCTTAGAGAGTTTTGTGAATTAGAGACAAAAAAAATATTTAAAAGTTTTACTTTAGATGAAATCTTAGTTAATCATGAAGATATTGCAGCAGATATAATGAAAGAGATAAGACCATTAGAGCAGTTTAACAACTATTGCCAATACGGGTGCTACCCATTTTTCCAAGAATCTCTTATAGGCTATCCCTCTAAGCTTTTAGAAGTTATCAATGTCACAATAGATTCTGACCTTTGTGGTATCTACAATATTGACCCATCAAAACTTGATAAACTCAAAAAAATTATTTACATGCTTTGTAGCTCAAAACCTTATGAAGTAAATATTTCCAAACTAAGTTCAGCTGTTGGAGCGTCATGGCCAACACTTCAAAAATATTTAGAGAGAATGGATGCTGGAAGTTTAATTCATATTGTAAGAGGTGGAGTAGGGATGAGAGCAGTCAATCGTCCTGATAAACTTTTGCTTGATAATCCAAATTTATTTACAGTACTGTGTGCAAATAGTGATATTGGTGCAATAAGAGAGAGTTTTTTTGTATCACAAATGAGTTTATCTCATCAAGTGCATTATCACGATAAAGGCGATTTTATCGTTGATGATACTTTAGTGTTTGAAGTAGGAGGTGCTTCTAAGGATGATAGTCAACTAAAAGGTCAAAAGGGTTGTGTAGTTGCAGATGATATAGAGGTGGGATTTGACAATAAAATACCACTTTGGCTTATGGGATTTTTGTATTAATTATCATAGTTGAAAAATTTATCGTGAATTGATCTTTAGCATAGAAGTAGAAAGATTTCCCAAAATCCTCATCATCATGATAGCTACTATTTCGAGGCATTAAAAAGTTGACCTCTGACCCTTATGACCCTACTAGTTCAACCATTTCAAAAACATTGGGTCAAAAAATTGTTTATTTTCATCGATGATACCATCATCTTTGAGCTCTTTTATCATTTGACTTTTATAAGATAAACTCACTTTGTCACCACCTTTAAACCCCTCAAATGCTAGTTCTTTTACTATTGAACCTTTGTGCTTTTTGGAGTTAAGTTTTTGCCATAAAGTCTCAAAATAAATAGCATTGTCAAATAAAATCTTTCCAATAGCCTGATGAATATTTTTTGCACAGATGATAGATTCGCCGTTATTTTCCATTAAAAAACAGATATATCCCTCTTGCAAAACTTTCATAGCATAAAATGGATGACCATTCACACTTTGTATCAAAGTTCTAATTGCTTCATCATCAAAGCTAATCTTTTCACCCAAGATAAGTTCACTTGCAAAAGTTTCAATCGATTCATTTGACAATCTTCCTATTCTCATAAGTGTTGCGAAGTTAAAAAATGCATTATCAGAATTCAAAAAAATATCATCCATAACACTTTGCTGACTACCAGCAAAAATATAAACCACATTTGAATGAGTTTGAAAATAGCTCCTAAGTTTTTTGATAAAATCTTGTCCAAATTTTGCCAAATCTCCAAACTCATCAAAAAAAGCAATCAATTTTTTTCCTTTGGATATTGATATGCTTTGTGCTAAATCAAATGTTTTTCTCACAAGCTCATTTTCATCTTCCTCTTTCAGTAAATCATACCCAACTTTCACATCACCATACTCCAAAGAAAATTTTCCCATAATCTCCATAACATTATCTTTGGCATGTTTGACAAAGTTTTTAACCCCATCTAACCTATATATAGCATCTATGTATATCTCGCAAAACTCTCTAATTGTAGAAGCTGCAAATACATCAATTTTGCAAATCAGATATTCATCTTTTTTTTGATCTAAAAATGCATTTACCAATGTAGTTTTTCCATATCTTCTTGGAGCGATAATAGCAATATGTTGTCCCAAAGATGCATAAGCATCAAGTTGTATAAGTTCTTTTTCTCTACCAATAACAACCGAACTCAGTCCGCCAGCATTTAATTTCATTCTATAACCTTTTTAAATAAATATAGCATTTAGTATATTACATAAATAATATATTTATGTCAATAGGTATTTATCTATTTTACTAAATCTAGCCTACAAAAAATTAATCTCTGACCCTGCTGTCTCTCTATACTTTTTCTCCAACAGAGCGTTGGAGAATTATCGCACAGCTTGTGCGAGTTGTGAAAGTTCTGAAATTCAAAACAACTCACTATACTGCTCAGATATCTTCCCCCAAGTATAATTTTCTTCTGCCACACTTTTCATTTTACTACCAATCTTTTTTAACTCTATCTTAT
>CALMBI010000012.1 GCA_937860115.1 uncultured Arcobacter sp.
TATTAGAGCAATTCTAAGACTACTTTTTTAGTGTTTTATTGGTTGGTAGTACTTAATTTCTATAAAAAAATATCTCCAATAGATACAATAAACCATTGAATTTAATGGAGATATAGAAAAAAAATACCCCAGAAGATTCTAGGGTATAAAAATGTATTAGTGACTTTTACTCACTACTATAAGCATTTTAATATTGATGATCACAAATCTTATCGCTTGATAGATAAGACATGTTCTTAAAAATTTAGCAAATGGCCCTGGAGTCATTGTTGTAAAATTGTTTCCGTATGCTTTGATATTTTTTTCACCATATTTTGACATAATGTATCCTTTGTTTTAATATTTTGATCCAAAGAGTCCTCTTTGGAAAAATTATAGCCTTTTTGGCACTTAAATTTCTACTACTTTCTTACTCAGGGATCATTGTCCACCCAAATTTGAGTTTTGCTTTCCAGAGAAAGAGATGATGTAGGATATGTTTGATCCAGTGACCTGCAAGTCCAATCTCACCAAATGTGTACTCAGTATCTCTTCCAGTTCCTGGGTATTTTTCAAAATCAGGTACAACAGGATAGATTGTCATCGCAGCTGCAGTTCCACTAAATAATCCTTTACCAGCTGAAGCAACACAAGCAGCTCCCATCTCAGCCATAGAAGCTTCATGTAAATGAGCTCCTTCACCTTTTGTGATAAGATCACAAACACTATGAGCTACAGTTTTACCCATGATACCTGATGGCATACCAGTTCTTGGAGGTGTAGGACCGATAGCTGTTCCATTAGGTGAACTCATTGGTTTTGAGATTGGATGTGGAGGAGCAAATGCAATCCCACATGCAAACATATTTTTGTATGTTGGATTTTGGTATGTTCTTGGCCAGTCACTTGCTTTCCAGTTTTCATAACTTCCAGCTGCATAATTTGCATCTACTTTCATAAATCCATTTGGAGCGAATACTGTTGAAGTGATATCTTCACCTGCTTTATCGTAAGCTTTAAGTCCAACACCAGCAAATGGTGGGATAAGCATAGAAAAATCAAACTCTTCCTCACCATAAGTTCCATCGAGTAATTCATAGCTTACTTTTCCTTTTTCTACTTTATTTACATGAGCACCGATAATCCAATCAACATCTCTCTCAGCAAATAATGATTCTGCAAAAATTTTAGAACTAACCGCAAATCCCATAGCTTTCATATGAAGTCCACCAACCCCAAAGTCACCTAAAAATGACTCATTTGAGATCCATTTGATATCTGCCATATCTCTAACTCCAGCTTTTTTTAGCTCATGCTCGATATTGAAAATATATTCAAATGCAGCACCTTGACAAGTACACATACCGTGTCCTGTACCGATTAGAAATTTTTGTCTTTCACCTTTTTTCATTTTTTCGATACATTTTTCTAATTCATGACTTGCATGTTCTGCATGATCTGCAGTACATACAGAAACTGTAAACTCACCTAAACTTGATCCTTCACCAAGTCCTGGAGTAGCTCCAAAATTTAATTTTGGCCCTGTTGCGTTGATAAGATAATCAAACTCGATATTTTCGATTTGACCAGCAGATCCAGCTTTTGTTGATTCGATCACAACATATGGCTTGTTACTTGACTCATTCCCTTCAGGATGAATCGCAACAGCTTTTGCTTGATGATATATGATCCCAGCCCCTGCATATACAGGAGCAAGATCAAATGTAACATCCTCTTTTGTCATCTGACCAACACCAACCCAAATATTTGATGGGATCCAATTCCATTTAGCATTTGGAGTTACAACGACAACTTCGTGTGCACTTCCCAACCATTTTTTAGCAAAAGTAGCAGCAGTGTGACCAGAGACTCCACCACCTAAAACAACTAATCTAGCCATAATTATTCCTTATTATTAATATATCTTAAATATATAATTTAAACTTATATAAAGATGTTTTGATTGTAATCCTAGAATTCTTTTATATTGCTTAATTTTTTAAAG
>CALMBI010000013.1 GCA_937860115.1 uncultured Arcobacter sp.
TTTATAAAACAAATGGTATTTATATTAAAGAAACTATAAGAGCATTTTGGATAGAATCCCAAACTTTTACCATTGCGGTAATTGAATACTATACCAATCAAGGAGGTCATGATGGCTTTAGATCAGGACATAAAACAAGAGATTATCTCAACATATAGAAGAGATGAAAAAGATACAGGTTCAGCAGAAGTTCAAATTGCTTTATTAACAAAAAAAATCGCAGTATTAACTGACCACTTAAAAACAAACAAAAAAGATCACTCTTCAAGATTAGGTCTTTTAAAAATGGTAGGGAAAAGAAAAAGACTTCTTACATATTTAAAAAGAACTAACTATGAGTCATTCACTAAATTAGTTCAAGATTTAGGAATCAGATCTAAATAATTTTAGATTCTCTAAAACTACAAAGCCCAAGTGAAATTCACTTGGGCTTTTTTATTGCTTACAAAATAGGTCCAAAAGAGGAGCTATTTACTAGCTTTCTTTTTTATTGGTTTCTCTATTATTGGAGCTTTATAAGTAAAATCTTTACTTCCAAGTGTTTTATAGAGATCTTCATTGAAATCAACTTTTAATGTATTGTTCCATGATTTGATAAGATATGATATCCATGGTTTTGAAACAGAAGTAAGATTGATCTTCTTAAGTACAATTGCTTTTCTTTTATTTGCTGTATAAAGATCATAAGAGGCTATTTCAAAAGAGAGGTTTTTACTTCCTTTAAGTTTTATATCAGCTTTTATAGTTTTATTTTTGATTTCAAATTTTTTGATTTCAAAAAACTTTTTATTGAAATTATAGGCTAACGGATTAAATGTTACAGGTGTAACATTATCATAGAGTTTTTGTGTTGCTGGTTTGATCGATTCTAAAAAATCAGAGATACTCAAATAATTTGGCAATACAATATATGGATCTCTTTTGAGTGAATCGTGCACTACATAATCTATCCAAGGGATATTAAAAGCTACATTTATTTTGTCTAATACTATATATTGATCATCTTTAGAATAACCCCACTCTAAATCTTTTAGAGTTCCACTTAAAATTTTATTTTCACCATTTAAAAATATAGTCATCGTTACTGCATTTGATTTTGTGTTTTTCGTAAGGGTTTGAATCTCGATAAATTTTTTATCTAATGATGCATTCATTCCATTAATAAGTGTCTTATCCATATCAACAATGTTTTGCTTTTTAAAAGATGGAGCTTTTTTTTGAATTGTTTTGGTAGAAAATACTTTTGGCTCTGATGTTTGGATACTAAAAAGAGTAGTAGTGCACAATAGTGCTGTAACTAAAATTTGTTTTTTCATTTGTGTCCTCTATTTATTTTTATGTGATTATAAGAAAGAAGAATTTCATTATGATGTCAAAATAAATATTTATTTTGATTTTTACATCAAGAGATATTTTTGGATAGAATCTTTAGAATCTAGCTTTGTTCCCTCTAAGATAAACTCACCAAAATTGACTTGATAGAGTTTACCAGATTCAGTTTTTCCATAAGAGATAATAAAGCTTGCGGCTAGTTGTTTGTCACCTTCTGTAGCATTTTTTTCAAACAATGCTAAAGGTCCTGTAGCATCTACAATTCTCCCTTTGAGGTATTTTTTACTTGAAGTTTGTTCAAGTCTTTCATTATCCTCTTGGTTTCTTCCTATAATAAGTTTTGCACCATCAGGGAGTCTTAGTTGTCGTCCAACTTTTAAAGTATCTATGTCATCAACTTCAAGTGTATCATGTGCTACAAAATCTCTCAAACGATTACTAAATTGAACGTCAGTTAAAAGGCATCCTCCAGCAGGTGGTTCAAAATTTTCTAATCCAATCTCCTTTGCTAAAGCTAACTGAACAGATCTTCCTCTCCCCCAGATATCCATTAATTTTTCTCTATCGATCCATCCTTCACGTTCTGGTTTTGTGATAGGTAGAAGTTTTGCACTGAGTGGTCTTACAACTAAATCATCATGCAAGCTTAGTTTTTGAACTATACCAAGAGCATCTTTATTTTGACTCATTGGTCGTTGCCCTAAAACTTCTCCACTGATCATAAATGAAGCATCGTATTTTTCTAAAAGGGCTGCTGTATGTCTAAACATAAATCCATGACAATCGATACAAGGATTGAAGTTTTTACCATATCCATATTTTGGCTCAAATAAAACTTCATCAAGATATTTTTCTTTTAGATCAAGCACTTCAAACTGTGCCCCTATAAAATCACACTTTTCTTTCATATAGGATACTCTATCATTAAGAGATCCAAATCCTGTATTGACATGGATAGCCATAACCTCTATCCCTTGATCGATCATCAATTTCATAGATAAAATCGAGTCTAATCCCCCACTAAATAATGCTAACGCTTTCATCTAAAATAACTCCAATGGATTTAAATATTTATTGTTTTTTGTTGCTTGAAATACTAAAGTATTCTCAATTCTTCCTACCACATACCCTTGTGGTATCACTTTCCCAACACTAAGAGTTGGTGCAATTTGACTCAGCTGTGAATAGATCGTATGGACATCTCCACTATGTTTTAAGATAACAACATTTCCTAGTGATCCTGCGTCATTTTTTGCATATACCACTTGCCCTTTAAGAGCACTATATACTTTTTCATTTGGTGTTTTAGATCGAAGTGATACAGATTCATTAAATAATTCAATTTTATAAATAGGATCAAGATATGGACCAAATTTTTTAGTCACTGTATAAGAACTGAGTGGAGCTTGCATCTTAATATCTTTTGAATCTGATATTTTGATCCCTTGATTTGTATTCCCCATATTTCGTACTTTTATATCAGCATCCTCTTCTAACATCTCACGAGAGAGTAATCGAATATCTTTTGATTGACTATCTTCTTCTAGAGTATTTTCATTTGTTTGATTTGTAGTATTTGTTTTTTTTGCTTTTGCAGCTGCTAATTTTTCCTGTCTCTCTCTGTCTTTTTTCGCTTTTAGTTCAGCACGTTTTATTTTTTCTAGTTCAGTCTCTTTTACGATATTGAGTTTACTGAGTAGAGAATTGAGTTGATTTTGTTTTTTGACAATCGCTTTAAGCTCTTTTTGGTACTCAAGATGTTTTGCTTTGAGATTATCAATAGATTGTGCTTGCTCAATTTTGAGTTCTTTAAATCTTTTTTCTTCAGCAAGTGCAGCATTGATAAATTTTTCTAATTCTACTTTTTGAGCGTCATTGTCATTTTTTTGATTTGTGATTTGAAAATATTCTATGTTTGATTTAATGATATTTTCTTTTGCATTTTCAAAAATGAGTTTGTATTTTTCTTTTTCTATCACTTCATTCACAGTTTTTTTATTGAGTAGTTCACGACCTATCGTTGCTGTGTATTTATTCACAACAGAATCAACTATTCTCTCTTCAATTGAAGTTTTGTATTGTTCAATAATTTTAGATTTTTGAGTAAGTTGTTCTATCTCTTTTTTTGCAATTTCTAGTTTTTCTTTATTTGCTGCGATATTTTGGCTGATTTTTTTAAGATTAGAATCTATCGATTGATATTTTTTTTCCTCTTCAGAAAGTGCATTTGCTAAGACTTTAATCTTTTCGTTTGTTTTGCTTTGTTCCTCTTTTTTGGCATCTAGAATATTCTTGTTGTATTCAATTTTTTGATTGATTTTTTTAAGATCAGCACTGATAAGGAGAGCTGTAAATACAACAAATAAAAAGAGTAATTTCATATTTTATTTAAACCTATTTTTTATCAGTACACCAAATACAGTTACAAATGAGATCACAAGAGAGATAAGAAAAACAGCGCTCACTTCTAAAATAGTATAATCAATTTTATGCTGCATAATAAGTTTTGTAATTTCAGGTGAAAAAACCATATCAACATTTTCATGTATATAATAGACACTTCCTACAACAACAATAGCAGAAAAAAGTGCACTCAAAAGCGCCATTTTTATAATTGGTTTTGCACCATAAAGGAGTGATCCACCATGAAGATTTATGATTTGTAATCTTTCATAATGTTCATAAAACCAAATATTGATCTGATTTGCTATGATAAATAGTGTAAAAATCCCCATAAATAAAAACATTGTTATAGATACACTCTCTATAAAAAGAAAAAGAGAATAAACATTATCATGATCTTTTGAAAAGGTCTCTACAGATTTGATCCCGTTGATTTTATGGAGTTCATTTTTTATTTTTTCTAACGCTGAAGATGTTGGAAATTTATTGAGTGAAATAGTGAAAAAATAGGGTAATTTCACTTCTAAAAGAGCATATGATCCATCAGAGACTTCATTTTTAAGATCTTTTAAGATCTGATCTCTTGGAAGTGGTTTGAGTTCTTTTAGGTCAATCGAAGTATATTTTTTGATATCTTCCTGCGTAACAGGTGCTGATGTAACAATCACTATTGAATAGTCATTTGTGATAAAAGTTTCATATTTTTCTATCATTTTTGAAATAGAAATATAGATAGCAAATGAAAATAACATAATAATAAGTGGTAAACTAAACGATAAAAATCTTTTAAGATTCATAAATATCTCCAGACAAAATATCGAATTTTCTAAAACTAAGTCCAAAATTATCAGGTATTCTATGTGTAACTACAATCACAGTGATCCCTAGTTGCTCATTTGCCTTTCTAAGTAGACTCCAGATAACTTCAGCAGAATAATCATCAAGATTTCCTGTTGGTTCATCTGCTAGGATAAGTTTTGGATTGTGTGCTAAAGCTCTAGCAACTGCAACTCTTTGTTGCTCGCCACCACTGAGTTCATATGGATAAACTGAACCTTTTGAGCTTAATTTTACATGCTTTAAAAGTTTAACAGCTTGAGCTAAAGAGAGTTTATCGTTATAACCATTGAGTCTGAGAGGCAACATGATATTCTCTTCTACTGTGTATTCTTTAATAAGTTTATAATCTTGAAAGATAATCCCTATATTTTTTCTAAGCTCTCTTAATTTTCCATTACTTGCTTTTGCAATGTTGAGTTTATTGACTAAGAGTGTTCCTGCTGTTGGTTTGAGCTCTCCATAAAATGATTTTAAAAGAGTCGATTTACCACTACCACTTGAACCTGTAATAAAAACAAAATCACCCTGTTTAATATGGAATTTTCCATTATGGATGATATCTTTTTTCTTATCGTATGTTAAAGAAATTTCATTCGCTAAAATCATTCAAAACTACCACTTTCAAATATAGATTCTATTAATTTATGTGCTTTATGATTTGCACTCGTTGGGACTGGACGTGAAACAAAATAATTGATATTTTTATCTTCAACTAAAAGGTACACACAAAACGGTTTATTAAAACTTCCCATACTAATATGGATAAGGCCACTCTTGTCACTTAACTCAAAAGAATATGTAAAATGAACCATATACCCATCTTTTACAAGGGGCTTTCTTGTAAATAGATTTTGAAGCTCACTAAAATTAAAACGGTTTTTTACATGAAATATAAAATCTGTATCAAGTTTTATTGATGGTGAGTTTGTATCAGAGTAGATAGTAAGATCCCAAATATCTTTCCCCATCCTCTTCCATCTATCTTCATATTTGCTACTCACTTCTAAAGATTGATTTTTGACTATAGTACTTTTTTGTGTGTAACTCTCATATAATTCTTTTGAATATTCGTAGTAAAGTGGGCTATCTGTTCGTAGTTCAAGTGTTCCATCAATTTTTAGAACTCTTAAAGATTCATCAATAAACTCTTTGCTCATTACTCTTCTATGTGGTTTTTTATCCCAAGGGACTGGAAAATGTACAAAGATTTGACTTAATGAATTTGATTCTATAAACTCTAAAAATAATCTTGCATCATAATTAACAATATAGATATTCTCAATCTCTTCAATTCTTATTTGTTTTAAGACTTGCTCTATTGAAGGTGTGTGTATCTCTAATCCAATATAGATTTTGTCTTTATTTGTTTTGGCTTGATAGAGTAAGTGTCTGCCACTTCCAAAACCAACCTCTACACATATCTCTTTTGAAGTGTGAAAATCATCTACAAAATAATTGATATCTTTGAGATACTCTTTTTGTGGTTCAAGTTTTGTAGTATGGATAGTAATATTTGAAGAGATCACCTCACACTTACTTAGTTTGATATAAGCATGAAGTGCTTTTTTAGCCAAAATAATAGGTGCTACTTTGGTTGTTACATCAAGTTTGATAAGATCATTGCCATTTTTTTCTAATTTTGTAAGTAAAAATGTTTTAGCTTCTACCCTGACACATATCTTATCTTCTTTTGGTGAATGTGCTATAAAATCAAAAAAAACTCCATCTATATGTGATGGAGTTTGAATTGAATTATGTTTTTTAGTAATAATATGAGGCATTAATGATTGTACCTAGTTTGCTTGTTGAGATTGTTCTGGTTTTGGCTTAGGTTTTTCTTCAAGTTTTGGCATAGAAAGGGCTGCTTTTTTTGTTTTGTTAGAAACTAAACCAAACTGATCAACTGCTTCAATCTCATAAGTATAGTCAATCCCCCTTATGACATCTGTATCTTCAAATCGTAAAGCTTGTACATTTTTAAACATTTTTTCACTTGATTGGAAGAAGCTTTCTTTGATAGTTTTATATACATTATAGCTCACTGCTCTATCATCACCTTTTGTCCAATTTAAAATAACACCATTTGGTGTGATTTGAGCAAGAGTCATAGTTGGTTGTAGTGGAGCTGATAGTGTTTTACCCATTGTTGGAGCAAGTAATTTGATATCTGATTCTAAAGCATCCTTATCAAGTGTAGCGACTTTGTAAAATACAGTTTTGTCATTTTTATCAATTTTATGCTCAAATGTATTATCTTCTTTTCCTGCGGTAAATATTTTCTTATAACCGTCAGTTGCATCATCACTAGCATAGATATTGTAAGCTACTTTATCTGCTTGTGTACTAGCTTTCCATGTGAGTACAATTTTTCTTGGTTGATCATGTGTAGCACTCGGCTCAAATGGTGCTATTGGAAGTGGTTTAGTCGTAGCAGTTACTATCTCACTTGGATTTGATTCAATACCATCAAAACTAATAGCTTTTAATCTATAGCTGTATGTTTGTGCATCTTTTAGATTCCCATCAATAAACTCTGCATTGAGTCTATTTTTAATAGGCGCAACTTTTTTCCAATCAGGTTCTGTTGAAGTACTTTTTTCTAATAAATACTCTTTAATAGATAAAAGATCGTGTGGTCTCCATTCAATTCTTATTTTTCTAGGAAGATTACTTGTGGCATGGATAAAAGAAACAGAATCAAATACCGGGTACGTTCGAACAGCTCTTGCATCACTTGGATTTGATTCAAATCCATTTTCACCAATTACTGAGATACAATAAGCATATTGAGTATTTGGAGTAAGATCACTATCTACATAGTGTTTCGTGTATTTATCTTTTACTGTTCCAACTCTTGTGTATTTTGAATCCTCTTTTTCTAGATCTTTTCTATATATATAGTAACCTGCAATATTTTCAACATCTGTTCCAATCCATTCGATACTAACAGATTTGATATCTGGCATAGTTTTGATAGTTTGTACATCTAAAACTGGTAATTTTTCATCAATTTTAGGTTCAGCAGTAGGAGTTTGAAGTGATTTTGGTGCTTCACAACCAGTTGTCAACATCAGCAAAGCAGCTAGAGATATACTTGTCATTAATCTTTTCATCTATTATTCCTTGATCAAAATTTTGGGTTAATACATCTTGCATATCATTTGGTATAGGTGCTACAAATTTACAAATTTGATTTGTTATAGGATGTTGCAAATATAAACTAAACGCATGCAAATAAATTCTATCTATGTTACTATCTTTGCTCTTAAATCCGTATAAATCATCTCCTAAGATTCTCCTATTTAAGGATTCTAAGTGGACTCTAATCTGGTGTGTACGCCCTGTAAACAGTTTTGCACAAATCATTTCATATTTATGACTACTAGCCTCTTTGTTTTTGTTTTCTATCAGTTTTTTAAAGGCTGTTTTAGCATATCTTGCATCGTTTACAATTCCCATTTTTAAGCGATTATTTGGATTGCGTCCAATTGGTTTTTCAACTATTAGATCATTTTTTAATGGAATATCGATCACAGCTAAATAATATCTACCCATACTTTTATCTTCAAGTTGACTTGAAAGTGCACTATGAGCTTCATTTGTTTTTGCTACCACCATAAGCCCACTTGTCCCTTTATCAAGTCTATGAACTATACCATGTCTCTCTTCTCCACTGATAGTTGAAAGTGAAATATTTTGAAGTTTAAGCCAATCAACTAGCGTTGGTTCTTTCACACTTGGCGCATCATGTACAATAAGCCCAGCAGGTTTATTGATAACCATAATCGCTTCATCTTCATAGATGATTTGTATATTGTAAGCTAAAATCTCTTCGTTTGAAAATTCGCTTTTTGTAGGGTCTGCATTTTTGATCTCTATAGAAATATTTTGTTCTAATTTCAATTTCAATCCATTTTTTATAATGATTTTATCATCTACTTTTACACATCCATTTTTAATCAAACCCTCTATTTGATTTCTTGGGTATCCAGTAACATCAGATAAAAATTTATCTAATCTCTCCACTTTTTCTACTTTAAAATTATTTATCATTTTGATTATCTTTCAGCCTATTTAAGGTATTGTTCGCTATGAATTTATTTGATAAACGAATCATAGCACATTTTAATTATGAACTTATTTTGTTTATATTGCCACTCATTATTTTATCGAATGTCTTGATTGGCGAGATTAGCGATATGTTGGCTCAAAAACAATATATTTATTATTTTATAGCTTTTATGCTTTTTATTGTAGTGCTTCTTTTACCTATTCGTGAAATGATCGATTTTATCCCTATCTTTTACTGGATTGGAATCGTTCTACTTTTGGCTGTTTTACTTATAGGTACATCAAAACTAGGTGCTACAAGATGGCTCCATATTCCAATTATTAATCTCACTATCCAGCCGTCCGAACTCATAAAACCAGTTTTTTTACTTCAGATGGCGTTTCTGATCCATAAAAATCCCCCACCAAAAAATGGGTATCAAATAAGAGATTTTGCTTATATGTCGTTTTATATTTTGTTACCATTTTTTTTAATCGCTGCGGAACCTGATCTTGGAACTGCATTAGTTATGCTTCTTGTCGGATATGGGATTTTATTTATTGTTGGTATTCAAAAAGAGATCTTAATGTGGATCGTTGGGATCATTGTAGTTGCTTCACCCCTTTTATATACATATGGAATCAAAGATTATCAAAAAAAAAGGATCACCGATTTTCTAAGTGAAAAACCAAGCTACCATGTACAACAATCGATTATTGCCATAGGATCTGGAGGTATTTTAGGAAAAGTTGAGGATGAAGCAACACAAGCTCAACTAAAATTTTTGCCGATTGCTACAAGCGATTTTATATTTGCCTATGTCGTTGAAAGATATGGATTTTTAGGAGCTATTGGATTGGTTACTATTTATTTACTTCTTATCTCTTATTTACTCCTTTTAAATTTTACATTCAGAAATGATTTTTTGATTACTGTTTTTGCAAGTGGTGTTGGACTGCTCATATTTTTTAATATGAGTGTTAATATCTTAATGGTTATTGGTTTTGCACCTGTTGTTGGACTTCCACTTCCTATGTTTAGTTATGGTGGAAGTAGTTTTATAAATTATATAGTGATCATTGCTATTTTAGAAAATTTACTTGCATTTAGATTCAAAGTAGGGTATCAGTATCAGAAGTTTTTTTAAGAAAACTTTTTTTACTCAAGCACTTTCACATCAACACTTACACCAAGTCTACTCCCACCACTACTTTGAACAACTCCTTTGAGTGGAGCTATATCATGATAATCTCTACCAAATCCCAAAATTATATATTCTTCATTTGGTATTTTATTATTTGTTGGATCAAAATCAACCCAACCAATATCTGGAATATATACACTAAACCAAGCATGGCTAGCATCTGTTCCAAAAAGTTTTTCTTGTCCCTCTGCTGGAATCGTTCTGATATATCCACTTACATATCTTGTCGGGATGCCAAGTGTTCTAAGGGATGAGATTGCAAATTGTGCAAAATCTTGGCAAACACCTTTTTTTTCTCTAAAGATGAGGTCAATATGGGTTGTCACATCACTAAAACCACTCTCAAAATCAAAATCTTCAAAAATTCTACCCATAAACTCAAAAACAGATTCAAACAATGGACGATCTGTATTAAAAGAATCTTTTACATATTCTAAGATCTCTTTATTTGCCATAGGGATAAGATCTGTATGAAAAAGATACATTTTGGCATTATTGTCCTCTTTTTCTTGCCTTTTGAGTCTTTCTAAAGTCTCTTTATAAGTGATTGTAGAGTTTTGATAAGTTTCGATAAGAGATCTGATATGTTTTTCATCTCTTTCTACTTTTGAGATAGCTTTAAGTACAAGATTCTTATGAGCTTCTTTGAAAGATATAAATTTATTCGTATTTTCAAAAAAATCTAGAAATTCACTCTCCTCATAAGGTGTAGGAGAGACTACCAATTTATAATCTAAGAGTTTTTGAGTCTCTGTATCTTTTGGTTTTAATCTTGCTATATTATGACTAAAAGTGACATATCCACCATATTCAAATGATGTTTCGTGATAAATTTCATAAATCATTGTAACCCTTTTTAATCATTGTTATGTGAAAAATATGTTTGTGTTAAAGCATCAGAAGCATTGATAAGGTACATTGATGTTTCAGATAAAAATTGATCTAGCTTTTCATACATAAATGCCTTCTCTTCAACATCAAGAAGCTCTTGTGGTGAGGAGAGTTTTATTTTAGAGTATGCTTTAAAGATTGGTTCTTCTGAACTACTTAAATAGTCATTGTTTTTTTGTCTTGGAAGCTCTTTAAGGTTTTGCAAAAGTTCAGAAAGAATATATATGAGTGATTTTGGATATTTTGGATTAAAAATCAAAAATTCAACTACATTGGCTAAATCCAAACTTGATTGGTAGTAAGCTCTATAAGAATTGTAACTCTCATGGGAATTTAAAAGTCCGTCGAGTACTTCATATTCAAGCATTTTTTCCACTTTTACCGAAAGAAGTGATCGTAGTTTTGAGATAAGAAGAAGTGATGATTCAATCTTACCACCAATATCAAACAAGATCAATCCTTGCTCTTTAAAAATAGATTCATCAATAAGTTCTTTATACGACATAAGATAGATAAGAAGATTATTTATTTGATTGATATGCTCTCTAACTGGTTGCTCTTTTTGGGTTACGTAATGGTACCATGATTTATTGAGTCTATCAAAGATTCTCCAAGCGTCTATTGTAAGGAGGTTTTTCACATTGATGTTTGAATTTGAAAGCATATTAATAGTAAAACTAAGGCTACCAACTCTATTTTGATTTTTGATGATATCGATCATCTCTGCTAAATGATCTATCTCTTTTTTTGGATCTAAAAATCCAGGGTAAGTCATGGTGAGATGAGTTGTTGCGATATTAAGAATTTGAGTTATTGTACTCCCTTTTTCACACCCATCATATTTATAAATATTCATCATGTGCTTGAGATTAAATCGTATCATACGTGAAGATATAATAGCTCTTGTGATATATCTTCCAAGCCAGAAAAGATTTTCAGCACGTTTTGTTGATATATTTTCAAGTTTTGTATCTATATAGGCTCTTGTACTCAGTGGGTTTACAGGTGCTTTTTCATCAACACCAAGTATCCATAAATCTTTGCTATTTCCTCTACTCTGTCCTGTAAAAATGAGTGAATCTTTAGAGGTAGCTACCCTTACAAGACCCCCCTTCATCACTTCATAATGATCCCCTTCTTTATAACTAAAAGCTCTAATGAGTGCATTTCTAGGCTCTATATCTTTCCCTGTAAAAGATGGAGTAGTTGAAAAAGTGATATGTTCTTGACCAACATAAGCTTGTGGAAACTGTTTGATTTTATGTTTTAGTTTTTCAATATCTTCAGGTTTTAAATTATTCCCGATATAGGTTTCTAATTTTTCTGTTTTATCTATTTTTTTTATAATAAGTTCAGGAATATGCTCCAAAACATATTCTAGTTCATGTTCTTGTCCACACCACCATGTAGCTATTTGAGGTAGTATTAGCTCCTCATCCAAGAAGTACTTACAAATATTTTTCATAAATGGATTTAGACCGCTATTTTCTAAAATCCCAATTCCAATAGGATTGATAATAGAGATATTATTGTTTCTAGCTACATTTAAAAGTCCTGTGACTCCAAGCCTTGAGTCATTTTTGAGTTCAAGTGGATCACAATACCTATCATCTATTCTTCGTAATATTCCATCAACTCTTTTGAGGCCATTAAGGTTTTTTAACCAAATATGATTATCTCTAGCAAGGAGGTCCTCTCCTTGAACAAGTGTTAAATCCAAAAATGCACTCAAATAAGAGTGTTCAAAATAGGTTTCATTATGGGGTCCTGGAGTGAGTAGTACTATGAGTGGACTTTCAGAGATCGTAGTACTTTTTTTGAGTGCTTTTTTAAATCCATCTATAAAACTAATTAGCTTTTTCATCTCAATATTTGGATAAAGCTCAGCCGAAATTGAGTTCATAGTAAGACGATTTTCTATCGCGTACCCAAGTCCTGATGGAGCGGAAGTTCTATCATTGATAAGCCAAAATTTTCCATCAGGTCCCCTGCTAATATCAGCTGCATAAAATAAAAGATTGTAGTAATCTTTATTTCTAAATTTTGCAGCTTCTGGGATAAAACCTTTATGAGAGTAAATGATCTCAGCGGGGATAATTCCATCAGAGATCAGTTTTTGATCAGTATAAATATCTTTATAGATCAGATCAAGTAGTTTAGCTCTTTGTTGTAAACCTTTTGAAACTTGATCCCATTCTTTTTCTTGTAGGACAAAAGGAATGGGATCAAGATTCCATTTTCTGTTTGTTCCATCTGGATCATTGTAAACATTGTATGTAACGCCATTATCTTCAAGACGCCAGTCTATTTCTACTTGTTTTTGTTCTAATTTTTTGATACCAGTTTTTTTAAGAGCTTTGGCAATTCCTTGCCAATGCTCTCTTATTTCACAGTTTTCATCAAGCATCTCATCAAAAGATGCATTTACTCTACAAGTATCAAAAATCGCCATCTAGTTTTTCGACCATCTTTTTCGTAAGTCAAGTGTATGTGGATACTCTGGATTGATTCCCACTTTTTGAAACAACACTTGTTTTCCACCTTTTTTGATTGCTATCGTTTTTATAGATGTTGGTGTACTTGAAGAGACACTTGTGATAAAGCTAAGTGGATTGTACTCCACAGCTTCCCCTTGTGTATGATTAAAATCCCAGTATCTATTGATTCTTCTTGATTCTGCTTCATAAGAGTTTACAGGGAAAGTTTCATAGCTTCTTCCTCCTGGATGCGATACAAAGTAGTTAAATCCACCAATAGATTTTTTGTTCCAAGTATCCACAACATCAAAAGTTAGTGGTGTATCTACCCCAATAGTTGGATGGAGTGCCGACCAAGGTTGCCAAGCTCGATATCGTACACCACATACATATTCCCCATCGATGCCAGTTTTAACAAGTGGAATCTCCACTCCATTACAAGTAACAATATATCGTTCAGGAACAAAATCTTGCACTTTGATTTGAAGTCGCTCTAGTGAACTATCAACATATCTAGCTGTCCCTTGTGAAGAACTCTCTTCCCCTAAAACATGCCAAGGCTCAATCGCTGCACGAATCTCTAAATGCATTTTTTCTATCGTTGTCATCCCATGGAGTGGAAATCTAAACTCAAAGAATGGATCAAACCAATCAAGTTCAAAAGGATATCCCTCATCATTGAGATAATCCACAACACTTCGTAAATCCTCTTTTACATAATGTTCAAGTAAAAACTCATCATGGAGTCTTGTTCCCCATCG